>JAFXRX010000303.1 GCA_017526045.1 Opitutales bacterium | reverse complement strand
GTATGAAGTCGCCTGAGAAGCCGCAGTGGGCGCGGGCGAGTTCGCCCTTACTGTCTGCTCTTCCCTTACAACTATCGACGAGCCGCTTGCGCTTTGGCGCCTTTCGACTGTTTCGCGGATTTTTACGCGCGAATTTTCCAGGCTTTCGACTTTCGCGTTTGCTACGGCAAGCTCCTGCTTGAGCTTCAAATTTTCCTCGCGCAGCTTGCGCATGGTTTCTTCCATTTCAAGCGTCGCCGCGGAAATGTCGTACGGGTTGCCCGGGGCGGTTGAAAGGTATTGCTTTTTTGCGGTTTCGATGCACTGCTTTACCCTTTGCGACTGCTCCGAGTCGGGCTTCATCTCCAAATATTTGCGGAAGTGGTGGATTGCCTCTATCGGGTCTTTTATGTTGTTTAGGTATATCAGCCCCAAGTCGAGGTGCGATTCGGGGGCGTCGCGCCGCTTTTCCGTAACTTTTGTGAACGCGCTCAACGCCTCCTTGAAATTGCCCTTTTTGAGTTCCTCTTTGCCTCTTACGAAGTGCGATTCGTCCTCTTCGCGCACGACTTGCGCCCCGTTTTTTTCGCAGCCGCCCGCGAACAAGATGTACGAGGCGGCAAGCGCGACGAGGGCTGAAAGCGCCAGCGTGCGTCGAATATCCGAACCTTTTTTGCTGAAACTCATTTTGGACATTTTATTCGCTCCCTCCTTGGCTAAATTTTAGTGGCGGAAGTGGCGCACTGAAGTAAAGACCATCGCCATATTGTTTTTGTCGGCTTCCGCGATTACTTCGGCGTCGCGCACCGAGCCGCCCGGCTGGATTGCCGCAGTCGCGCCCGCCTGCGCCGCAGCCGCAAGGCCGTCTGCAAACGGGAAGAAGGCGTCGCTTGCGACGATGCTGCCTTTGAGGCCCAGCCCCGCTTCGCCCGCCTTCCAGACTGCAATGCGCGAAGAGTCAACCCTCGACATTTGCCCCGCGCCGATGCCGAGCGTGCGTTCGCAGCCCGCATAGACAATGGCGTTGCTTTTTACGTGCTTTACGACTTTCCAGCCGAAGAGCATAGCCCGCCATTCCTCGTCGGTTGGCTGGCGCTTTGTGACGACTTTCATATTCGCCTTCAGCTCCTCGATTGAGTCCGCGCCCTGCACGAGCATTCCGCCCATAACGCTTTTGAATGTCAGCGCGGATTTCTTGGCGTTTTTGTTTATCATGAGGCGCAAATTCTTCTTTTTCGAGAAGATTTCAAGAGCCTCTTTCGAGAAGGACGGGGCGATGATTACTTCGCTAAAAATGTGTGCGATTGCCTCGGCGAGAGAGCCGTCGAGCTCTCTGTTTACCGCGATGATGCCGCCGAAGGGAGCCTGCGTGTCGGTTGCAAAAGCCTGGTTCCAGGCCTCCAAGATAGTGTCGCAAGTGGCTACGCCGCAGGGGTTTGTATGCTTTAAAATTGCGACTGTCGGCTTTTCGAATTCGGAAATAAGCTCTGTCGCCGCGGAAATGTCAATTATATTGTTGTATGAGAGCTCTTTGCCCTGCAGCTTTTCAAAATACTTGTCGAATTCGCCGTAGAGGGCGGCGTTCTGGTGCGGATTTTCGCCGTAGCGCATCTTTTGGACAAGCGGCATTGAAATGTTCATTCTTTCGGGCATGCCGCCGACGTATTTTTCCTGCAAATAGTTGCCGATTGCGGTGTCGTAGGCGGCGGTGCGCTGGTAGACTTTGAGCGCCAAAAGCTTTCTCAATTCCTTCAATTCTTCGGGCTTGTCGAGAACGTCGAGGACTTTTTGATAGTCGGCGGCGTCGCAGATTACCGTTACGTCCTGGTGGTTTTTCGCGGCAGAGCGCAGCATCGAGGGCCCGCCGATGTCGATATTTTCGATTGCGTCTTCAAGCGCGCAGCCGGGCTTTGCGACAGTCGCCTCAAACGGGTAGAGGTTTACGACGACCATGTCTATCATGCCGATATTGTTGGCCTTCGCCTGAGCCATGTGGCTTGGGTTTGAGCGCAGGCACAGCAGCCCGCCGTGGATTTTCGGGTGCAGGGTTTTTACGCGCCCGTCCATCATTTCAGGAAAGCCCGTATAGGAGCTAACCTCCATGACCTCGACGCCTTCTTTGGCAAGAAGTTTCGCCGTGCCGCCCGTGGAAAGGATTGTGTAGCCGTGTTTGCCCTGCAATTCCTTCGCAAATTCAACAATTCCCGTTTTGTCGCTTACAGAAATTAACGCTCTTTTCTCCATGCTTTTTATATCAAAAAAACCTTCGGAGTTTCGCAAGCATATTCTTTCAAAAAGTGTTGATTTTTTTCGCGGACGAGGCAATCTCTCTTCCTATGAACTTTAATCTACCTAAAAACGCTTTGATGACTGTCGAGGGGCTGCCTTTCAAGAGAATTGCGAAGGGCAAAGTCAGGGAAAATTTCGACTTGGGCGACGAAATGCTGATTGTCGCAACCGACCGAATTTCCGCATTCGACGTAATTCTGCCAAACGGCATTCCCGGCAAGGGCATTCTGCTTACGCAAATCAGCCTTTGGTGGTTCGAGCAGGCTAAAAACATAATGCCCGTGCACCTGCCCGAAAACCACAACGAGCGCGTGCGGGAGCTCTTGAAGGACTTTCCGCACCTCGTCGACCGCTCGATGATTGTGAAAAAATTAAAGCCCATGCCAATCGAGGCGATTATGCGCGGATATTTGGCGGGCAGCGGCTGGAAAGAATACAAAAACACCGGAAAGCTCTTCGAATTCGAGCTGCCCAAAAATATGCTCGAAAGCCAAAAGCTGCCCGATCCTCTTTTCACCCCGACAACGAAGGCTGCCGAAGGCCACGACATGCCCATTACAAACGAAGAATGCAGCAAGCTCTTGGGCTCCGAAATCTTTTCGCAGATAAAATCGGCGGCTCAAAAGCTTTACGCAATGGGCGCGAAAAAAGCCTCGGAATGCGGCTTGATTTTGGCCGACACAAAGTTTGAATTCGGCACCGACAAGGACGGCAAGGTGTATCTCATCGACGAAGTTTTAACTCCAGACTCCTCGCGCTACTGGCCTTCTGAAGGCTACGCCGCGGGCAAGCCGCAGCCGTCTTTCGACAAGCAGTACGTCCGCGACTGGCTCGAAACTTTGGACTGGAACAAGCAATACCCGGGCCCCGAGCTCCCGCTCGAAGTCATCGCAAACACGATAAAATGCTATTCGACCGCCCTCGAAAAATTGATGGGCAGATAGCGCGAAATCGTTTTTATTTTTAGAAAAAAGCTCCGAAAATTTTTTCGGGGCTTTTTGCTTTTTTTACACTGCGATGAACCTGTCGAGGCTTCGCAAAAGCTCGATGTCGGCGAGAATGCGCCCTTGCAGCTCTTCGCGGTATTCGGGCAAATCGCAGACTTTTTTGCGGCGCGGGAAATTGTGTTTGTGGCAATCGCAATGCTCTTCAACAAAATAACCGTGCTCGTCCTTGAAAAGAACCGCGGTTATGTCGCTCTTGCACTTTTGGCACTTTCTTTTGAGCGAAAATGGTTTTTCGAGTTGTGTTGTCATAAATTATCCTATTCTTTGAAAATCTTTGACAAAATTTTTTCCGCCTTGTTCCGGATTTTTATTTGTTGACCGCTTTTTGCACGGAGTTAAGAT
>JAFXRX010000033.1 GCA_017526045.1 Opitutales bacterium | reverse complement strand
GGCGCAGCTCGGCGTGAACATCGCGGGCTCAATCTACCAAGCCATGACAAACGACGCCGACTTGCGCACTTGGTCGACGCTGCCAAAGCAAATAAAAATCGCGCGCTTCCCCACCCCGCAAGACGGCGTTGTGAAAATCGAAAACGGCGCAATCAAAGTCAACCCAGCCTCCTCAAACATAATTTTTGTAAAAAAGATGTCGGCAAACAGCGGCATGATTGTCCGCGTTTGCGACTTCTCCGAAAAGAAAAATTGAAGCGAAATTTCTTGATAAAACACAAAAAATCCACACAATAAAAGCCATGAAAAAATTGCTGATAACGACATTCGCGGCGGCGCTGCTTGCGGGCTGCGCCTCCACCATAAACTCGTACGAAAACGCCGACACCCAGGCTGCGATAAAAGCCGTCGCCGACAAGCGCGTCATAACCGATTCGGCCCTGAAAAGCAAGGCGTGCGTCGTCCAAATAAACCAGGCGAAAGCCGGCGGGCTCTTGAAAGTCCAGGCGAAAATCGCAAACAACACAAGCGACTATTGCGCCGTAAACTACAAATTCACATGGTTCGACAAAGACGGCATGGAATTCGACTCGACCACAAGCAAGTGGCAAACTCTCGTTTTGGAGGGCAAGGAGACGAAATTCATATCCGCAGTCGCGCCGTCGGACAGCGTCGCGGATTTTTCGCTCAAACTTTTGGAAGACGTAAGAAACTGATTTTTTAGAAAGGCGAATTTATGAACAAAAGAACAATCGCAACAATCATAACGGGGCTTTGCGCGCTGATGCTTGCCGGCTGCGCGAGCGAAAAGGCAAGATACATCGAAAGCGGCGGCGCGCGCTCGGTCATCACCACAAAGCAAATCAATATGGCCGACTGGAACAGAGCCTCCGCCGCGCTTGTCAACAAGCTCCTCTCTTCGGGCAAGCTCGAAAGCCTCGGGCTGCAAATGCCGATTAAGGCGCAGCTTAGCACAATCATAAACCGCACGACAAAGATCGTCGACACAAGCCTGCTTACAGAGCAAGTCTTAATCGCGCTCAACGACTCGAACAAAGTCGAGGCCGTCTCCGACGACGAAACGACGCAGCAGCTTGCGCAGGAGCAGGCGAAGCTCGAAGGCAAAACGCTTAGCCTGCCGCAGCTGACGATTACGGGGCGCATAAACGAAGTGCGCGACAGCGACGAAGACACGAAGGAAGTTACTTACGTATTTTCGATGCAGGTCAACTACCAGGGCCGCAGCATTTGGCGCGGGCAGGAGCAGATCGCAAAACAGGCTGACAAGTAGGGACGCGGGCGGCATAAAGCTCTCAAATTGGGCAATCTGCTCCGCGATCAAAAAGTGAGGCTCGGTCGAGTATGTCTTTGATACACTCCGCTCGCCGCCACTAACATCCCAAAAAGTTTTTTTCAAAAACATTTTTGGGAGCCCTGTTTTTTTGCTGTGCTCGCATCTCGCCCAATTTCAGAGCTTTCTGTGCGCCCACTACAAGCAATTTAAAGAAAAAAAAACGCTTTTGCCCTGCGCCCGCTGCAAACAATTTGACGAAAAAAAATAAGTCCGAAAAAGAGAAGAAAAAAATTTTTTTCGGATGCGGCAAAGCCGCTCTATTTTTTTAAGACTATTTCTTGATACTTTGTATTCTCCCGCGTTGTGATGCTGGAAACTTTGTGTATGTCCCGCGTGTGCGTCTGGGTAGGTTGTGAGGGGAAAAAGTGGTCAAAATGCGCGATGCTGTTGTGGATTTTGAGCGGGGTGCTGTATTTAAATACTGCCCCCCGAAAAATCCCAACATGGAGCGCAAGGAATAAAAAAAGCAAACTCCTTCTACGGATGCGGCGAAGCCGCTCTTTTATCAAAACTATTTTTCTAAAATAGTTTGCTTTTTTATTCCGGTTTTCACCACTTTTTATGAGAAGAAGCGACGAGCGCGCGAGAAGAAGGATGGCGATTCCGGAGCTTTGTCGTCGCCGCAAGCCTTCGCAAAATCCGCAAGCTTCGCCTTCTGCTCCGAATTCAAACTCTTCGGAACTTCAACATGCACCCTGACAAATTCGTCGCCATTGCCGCTGCCGCGCAGCTTCGGCATGCCGTGCCCCTTGAGCCTGAACACCGTCCCCGTCTGGGTTCCCGCGGGAATTTTCAGGGAAACTTTGCCCGTGAGAGTTTTCACCTCGACAGTGCCACCAAGCGCGGCGAGCGTAAATTTTATGGGCATTTCGATGTGCAGGTCGTCGCCGTCGCGCTCGAAAACGTCGTTTTCCAGGACTTCGATTACGACGTACAAGTCTCCCGCTTCGCCGCCGTTTGCGCCCGCGTTGCCCGCGCCCGATTTGCGCAGCCGCGAGCCCGTATGTACGCCCGCGGGGATTTTTATCGTGGTTTCCGTCTTCTCGCGCACGAGGCCGCTGCCACCGCAAGTCTGGCAGGGCTTTTCTATTACATAGCCCTTGCCGCCGCACTTCGGGCAGGTCTGCGAAAAGTGCATAAAGCCCGAAGATGTCATAACCTGCCCCCTGCCCTTGCAAGTCGGGCAGGTTTTTTTGGACGATTTATCTACAGTGCCGAAGCCTCCGCAAGTTTTGCATGATGCAAGGTGCGTGTAGCGTATGGTTTTTTCGACGCCCTTTGCAGCCTCCTCCAAAGTTATGGAAAGCTCCATGCGCAAGTCGGAGCCGCGCTCGGGCTCGTTGGGGTCGGACGGCTCGCCGTATGAGCCGCCGCCCATGCCACCGAAAAACGACTCGAAGCCGCCGCCCATGCCG
>JAFXRX010000302.1 GCA_017526045.1 Opitutales bacterium | reverse complement strand
GATTGCCCGAAACAAGCTCGATTTGCCCGCCGTTTATGGAGTACTTGCGCGCAATAAAGCCCTTCTTTGTGTAGGCGACAACTATCGCGCCGTCGGCGGCGTCGAGAGCCCTGTCGACAACTAAAATGTCGCCCTTTAAAATGCCGAACCCGCTCAAAGCCCCGCTGCCCGCGCGCATAAAAAACGTCGACTCGCTCCGCTTTATCAAATGGCTGTCGAGGCTCAAGGCGGGCAGGCTTTGCGCGGGAATTTCCGCGCCCGCACGCGCAAAAAGCAAATCTTCTTCAAAAATTTCCATGCCTATATTATATACAAATTTTCGCCGAAAAATCGCAAATAAAACGCGCGCGCCCCCGCGTCTTGCGGAGGCGCAATACGGGATAGAAAAATTTTTCGGGGATTAAAGCGAGAGGATTTGCCCGTCTTTTTTGAGCTTTTCGGCAAGCTTATCGTAATCGACGTCCTGAACCGCCGTCTTCTTGTCGATTGCCATCGCCGCCGCCGTCGCCGCGGAGTGCCCCAATATCATAAATACGGGCTCCATTCTTATCGAGCCGTACGCGATGTGCGATGCGGAGCAGGCGTTTGTAACAATCAAGTTCGCGCACTCGTCCTTCTTCGGGACTATCGAGCCGTACGAAATTTTGTAGGGCTTGCAGCCCGAGCCGACGTCGCCCTCGTTCTGCGCGAAGCCCTCGGGGGTGATGTAGCGGATTGTGTTGTGGCTGTCGAGAGTGTAAGAGCCCATGCCCACCGACTTAGGGGTTTGGACGCTGCCCTTGCAGTCGTGCTCGGTCATGACGTATTCGCCAATCATGCGGCGCGCCTCGCGTATGTACAAATAGAAAGGCCAGTTGCCGTTGTCGGCAAATTCGTCCTTTGCCAAGCCCCATTTGCCGATTTCGCGGCGCAGCTGCGCGGGCACGCGCTCGTCGTTTGAAAGGAAGTACAAGAGCCCCAGTTGATAGTCTTTGTGCGCCTGCACGATTTTTTCGCGCGTCTTGTAGTCCGCCTCGGGATAGTCGTAATTGCCGCCCAAAAAGTCGATTGAAACCGCGCCCTGGTTGTTGGTGTCGGTCTTGCCGTTCATGATGCGGTCGTTTTTAAGGAAGTCTTTCCTGCCCTCCGCCTCGTAGTAGCGCAGCGCGATTAAAAAGTCGTCGGCGTTGTAGTTTGCGGGCTTTGGAAACGGCACGCGGTTTTCGGGCAGGTCTGTTAGGCACATTCTAAAGCAGTACGCCTGCAATCGCTAGTCGCCCTCGCCCGCGGGCGCGACTTTTTCGGTCGAGACGTGCTTTAAGACGCCGCTTTTGGGGTCGCCCTTGATTACGTAAGGGTCGACTTGCTTTTGGAAGTGGTGGCGGTGCCCCGAAAGCTTGCCTAGGCGCGAGCCGTTGCAGGTTTCGCGATACTGTGAATTGGGCTCGCGGCCGATTGTGTAAGAGCAGCCCGCAGCCGCCATCAAGTCGCCCTCGAAAGTGGCGTCGATAAACACTTTGCCGACAAACACGTCGCCTTTTAGCGATTTGAAAGAAACAATTTTGCCCTTGTCCTTGCGCACGCCTTTTTTGGAGCGGTCAAGATAGGTGTTTTTGTAAACGGGAATTTTGTATTCTGCAAGCCAGTTTTCGTAAACGCGCTCGGCGACAGACGGCTCGAAAATCCAGGTCAGCTGGTTTTCGTCGTCCATCGACTTTGTACCCTGCCCCGCGGCGCGGAAATTTTCGCGCTTCTTGCCGAACTTCCAGCTTTCGGGTTTGGCGTATTCAAGCCAAATGCGGTGGTAAAATTCCTTGCTTGCGCCGCCGATAGTCGCAGTCTTGCCCGAATCGGTGAAGCCAAGACCCGCGCTCGACATCGCTCCAAGATGCGGCTCGGGCGCGACGAGCACGACGCTCTTGCCCTCGCGGGCAGCCTGCACCGCCGCGACGACGCCCGCCGACGTTCCGCCATAAACGATAATGTCCGCCTTAATCGTCTTTGCCGACGCCGAAAACGCCGCGCAAAGCGACGCGAAAAATACGCAAAATATCCTAAACATTTTCTGTGCCATACATTTTTACTTTAAAGGAAATATCGTAAAAAAAATCCGCGACATGTAAAACATTTTCGAGCCGCGGACAAAAAAATAAAAAAATTCCGCCCGCGCGTGATTTTTGCAAAAAAATTGCGGACTAATTAAATGGGAGATTTTTTTAAATGAGGATATTTCTTGGAAAATATTTTGCAAATTACTTTCTTGCATCGCCTTGCGCGGAGTTTTCGACCGTATTTTGCCTTGCTTTCAGGGGAAAAACGGCTCTGCGCCATAGCGAAAAACCTTGACAAAAACATATAAAATACTCCATAATATCCCCACTAAATTCCCATCCCAAATTTAACAGAAAGCAAAAATATGAGCGATCAGACAAACTTAGAAAACTTAAAAAAGAACCCGATGTACAAACTATCACTTGGGAACAAAGAATTGTTCCACTCAAATTTCTTGGAATGGCTTGGCAATGAAATATTATCTGAGAACAAAAAAAGTAAGTTTTTACAAAAAATATTTCGCGTAAAGAATGAAAATCACTTGAATGATGTTGAAGCTATAAAGCTTGTACGCGAAAAAAACAACTTTGACATTTCAATAGATTGTGGCGACACAATTTATGTTTTAGAAAATAAAGTAACTTCATTCCCGACAAATGATCAATTAAATAAATATTCAAAGAAAGTCAAAAACAAGAAGTATATTATTGGTACGTTGTTAATGCTAACCAACAAAGATCAATGCGGGGAATTTATATTAGATGAAAGCAATAAGGATTGGGAGATTAAAGAATATTCTGCTGTTTCAGATTTTTTAAAAACAATAAAAGAATATTCTGACATAAAGGTAAAAGAGAATGAAGATAAATATCTATTTCTTATAGAGAAATATAGGGAATATATAGAGTTGTTAAAAAAAATATTAGAAGAAGAAGAAAGTAAAGAAGAATACGATTTTTGTTCCTCAAACGAAAAATATAAAACTCTGGATAAAATAAAGCTCTGCGATTTCTTTTTTAAGCAGAGAATGAATTCTTTGCTGACATATCTAAAAACGAATTTTTGCGAAAACGATTACGGCTATGAAATAGGCTTTTCAAAAAAAGATCCGTTAATTTCAATTTGGCCAAATGAATTTAGAAAAGCTGATGATGTTTTTATAAATGGGAATAACAATGGTAAAAACAGCAACAAAGGTCGAATTGGAGTACAGTTGCAATCCGGAAAAATTAGATTCTTTTTTAGATTCTTAAAAGACGATTTAGACAAATTAACACCCCCCACCAAAAAAGAACAAGTTCATCAGATTTTAAATAACGGTAAAAAAGAACATATTGAATGGGAAAAAGATAAAAAAGAAGGTGGTAACGCGGAAATAATAAAAAATGCAATAGGAACAAATGAGATAGGTCCAAAATATATAGAATGGGTAAATGAAACCCATAAATCCGATGCAGAAAAACAAAAAAAAGATAAGCGGATTAAGGGTAAATACTATCTAAAAAAATTCAAGCCGGACTTCGTTTATTTGGAAAAGAGCAAAGATGGATATTATTCTTTTGAAGAGATAAAAAATGAGATCAATGAATTTTTTGAAGCAATCACAAATCAAAAAAAAATAGCACGGCCGATTTTTAAAAATCAAAAACGCAACATATAAAACATAGAAAGAATAAAAATCATGGGAAAAGACGCAGAATACAAAGATTATGATGCAACCGATTGGTACGATCTCGTATATTTTAACCCCGAAAAAGCCAAGACGTGCGACTAGTTCGATGGCTGGGAAAATTTTTACCCGAATTATTGGTGCGACATGCTTTGCGAACATCCCCAATTTGCCGACAGGTGCGACAAATATGGCGGCTGGGATAATTTTGAAACGTCTAATTGGGACAAGCTTCTAAAGTATCAGCCTGATTTCATTGAAAAGGCAAAAGAATACGAAACAGGCTGTGCGATTCTTCTTTTTCGCCGCCCCGAACTTGTCGACGAGTGCCGCCGCCTTGACGAAATTTATTGGGATTATTGGGGGATTATCCTTGCCAAGAATCCGCAGCTGGCTGACCGCTTCAACCGGTGGAATGAAATTAACTTCTATAGATGGATGGCTCTTCTCAAAAAACAGCCCCAATTTGCGGAAAAAGCAAAGGAGAGCCTCGACGGATGGCTTGCAGTTCTTATAACATTTCCGAAGCTTGCATCGAGTTTTGACAAATGGAACGAACTCGGCCCTCGGGACTGGCTCAAACTTCTTAAAAAAAGGCCGGAATTTGCCGACAAATGCGACAAATTTGGCGATTTAGATACAGATGATTGGGAGGAACTTCTCGGCGCCCAGCCCCTATTCGCGGAAAAAGCGAGGAAATGCGGTGTCGACCCAAATCCGCTTACCCGCGGCGACATTGACGACGAAGATTCCGACGAAGCTTCCGACGAAGGTTTTTTATTTGACGAAGATGACGGCGAAGATGACGACGGCGATATAGAATGGTAGACAGCTTGGCGGCTGCAAAAAATTTTTGAAAATTCTTTGCAGCCGCCAATTTTTTCGATTTTTCACGAGATATTTTCAAGCCGTGCGCGAGAAGTTTTTTATACGGAGAAAAATTTTTTACGCAAAGCCAAAAATGCAAAAGATTTTACAGTTCATAATTTGTTTTGCCGCCCTCGCCTGCGCCGCTGCCGTTCCCGCAGGCGCAGCCACAGCGTTTGAGCTCTACGAACAACGACCCGCCGACATTCAAAATTACAGGACGCAGCATCCGCATTTTTGGCGCGACTGCGACCTCTCCGCGCTCGACTTCTACGAGCTTTTAAACATCTATAAGCTCGGCATCATTTCCGAAAACCAATACGCAAACGCCATAATGTACGCAAGCCGCAATGAGGATTTATGCCGCGCAATTTACAGCGGAAGAATTATCGACTTGAAGCGCGACTTGATTTTATCCGAAAAAACAATCCGCGACGCGCTCAACAAAAACCAGCTCAGGGTTTTTTACGCCAACCTACTTTACACAATCCCCGCAAGCGAGCGCATCGGCGAGCTCGACGAGTATTTGCGAAACGAGCATTTCCGCCACAACCGCCCGCAAAATCTCTTGACTCTCATTTTCGGCGGCGGCTAAAATTTTCCATATTAAAAACAAAATCATGAAAAAACTTGCAATTCCAACTCTCGCCGCGCTAACGCTATGCGGCTGTTCAAAATGCCCTTACGACTATTCAAGCAGCGAGGCCTTCGAGCGTTCCGTTTACGCGCAAGCCGAAAAGGAAGGCTTAACCAAAGAGCATGCCGAACATATTATTAAAATGTGCAGCGATCGGGTATATGAAATCATGAGAAACAACCCCAAGACTGCGGGAAAAATGGACATGCTCATGGACGGCATAAGACGTGTCGACCCCGAAACGAGGGAAAAAAGAATTAAAGAGTACGACCTGCTCTTTTTTTCATACGAGAAAAAAGTTGTCGGCAGCAAAACGCTGAAAACGCTCGAAGCCAAGCTTTGCAAATAGCGGTTTTTCCCTGAAACTTTCGCCGCAAAAAAGCTATTAACTTGCCATGAAACACTGCATTAAAAAAATTACATTCGCATTTGCGCTGCTAAGTTTTGCCGCGCTCTTTGCGGCGTCCGAAAAAGACAAGTGCATTTATTGCGGCTCGACAAGCTACGGCCAGTGCAGCAAAAGCCCGTTCAAAGTCCACGAGCACATCGGCGACTCGGGGCACTGCGTCTATTGCGGGTCGAGCTCCTACGGCCAATGCACTAAAAGCCCGACGCAAACCCACAAGCACGGCCATGGCGAAAACAAGTGCGTCTATTGCGGCTCGACAAGCTACGGCCAGTGCACAAAAAGCCCCGCGAAAGTCCATGTAAAATAAGCAAAAAGCGCGGCTTTCCGCGCTTTTTTTGGCGAATAAAAAAGGCGGCAAAATTGCCGCCTTTAAAATTTTTACGCCGCAAGAGCTATTCCGTCGGCCTTTCGATTTTTACAATCTTCCAGGAAGTCTTGTGGCCTTCGATGTTCGTTTCGACTACATCGCCAACCTTGTGGTCGAGAAGAGCCTGCGCAAACGGGGTTTTGTAGGAGTAGACGTTGTTGTCGGGGTCGCTGTCCCACGCGCCGCGGATGGAGCAGATTTGCGTGGAGCTGCCGTCCTTTTCGACTGTGACGACAGAGCCGATGCCCACTGCGTCCGTCGGAGCCTGCGTAAAGTCCACAACCTCCGCCTTTGCAATGTCGCGCTGCAGCTGGGCGCGGCGCGCCGACAAAGTTTCGTCGTGCTCGCGCGCCATTTTGTATTCGGAGTTTTCGCGCAAGTCGCCGAGTTCGCGGGCGGCTTCGATTGCCGCCTTGCTGGCGGGAATCTGGTTTTTGACGATGTCTTCCAACTCCGCGCGGCGGCTTTCCAAAGACGATTTGGAAACGTAGAGGCGCTCGACTTTCGTGTCGCCCCTGCCAGCAACGAGCGTCTGGACTTCCGGATAAAGCTTGATAAATCTCGCCAAAATCGACTTCTGCGTGAGATCGTCAAAGCCCTGGTTTAGAAGGAGGCTCTGCGCCAAGTCGCGCGCGGTTTCGGCAGACGCGCCATTGAGAAGGTCGGCGACAAGCTCTTTGTCGTCGCTCAAGGCGTCGACAAGCAGGATGCGGCGGTTTGTGTCGCTTTGCAGAGCCTCGTCGTCAATCGCAGAAAGAAGAGCGGTGAACAGGCGCTGGCCGATGAGGTCTTTAAGAATGCCCGCAAACTTCGAAGAATTGCGGTTTTTGACTATCCACAAAATTACGGGCCCGCGCAAAGTCTGCTCGTCGAGCCAGCGGTGCAGGCTTTCCTTTACGAGCTGCTTGCAGTCCGCGTCTTTTTCGGATTCCACTTCGCCCTCCGCACCCTTTACGTATTTTGAAGAGCCCTTCCAGTCGACGAGGAAGTTTACGCATTCGTTTGTAAACCTGCCCTCGGAATTTTTCAAAAGCTCGATGATGATGTCGCGCCAAGTGTCGGCGAAGTTGCGCGTGATGAGGTCTAGGAAGCGGT
>JAFXRX010000301.1 GCA_017526045.1 Opitutales bacterium | reverse complement strand
GTTAGCCTGCGATAATGCGTGCTCCACGCCGCCTGCAAAGTGCCGTTTTCAAAGGCTTTTTGCAGCTTGTGCTTGGGGAAAATCGAGATAAAGCCTATGTCCGTAAGAAACGGCGCGTACACGATTTTTGTCTCGAACTCGACAGTGTGCTTGTCGATTTTCCTGTATTTTACTGGCTCTCCGCCGATTGTGTACTGCCCCGCGTAGCGCGACGGGTAGCGCAAGAGCGGCTTTTTGGTTGCGGGGTCCAAAATCGGCTTTCCGTCCGCGCCGAGCTTTTTTGCAAAAATCGCATCGAATGTAAAAATCACATCGTCCGCGGTAATCTCGACGCCGTCGGAAAATTTTACGCCGCGGCGCAAATGGAAAGTGTAGCGCCTTGAGTCCTCCGAAATTTCCCAAGAGGAAGCAAGCATGGGAGACGGCTGCATCGTAAACGGGTCGACAGTCGTAAGCGACGAAAACATCATGCCCATAATCGTGCTTGTCGCGGCCTCCGTGTTTACGAGGTCGTTGAAAGTCATCGGCTCCTGCGAGCCCGACAATACGAAAATGCCGCCGTACCTGCCGACTTTGCAATCGCTAATCTGCGCGCCTTCGGGCAGGGGAAATTCGCCGCGCGGCACTTGCGGTGTTTTGCCGCAAGCGCAAACAAACGCCGCCAAAACGGCGCAGCTGCATCTTAAAAATTTGCGGCAAAAATTCGTCATCTACTCTTTTTTATCGGGAGCTTCCCCGGGCTTGTTTTCGGCTGCCGGATTTTCAGAAGCTTTGTTTTCTTCGGCCGCGGAAGCTTCGCCACCAGAAGGCGGCTCCTCCGTTGGCTGCGAATTTTCCGGCGCGGTCGCCCTGTTTATTTCGTTCATCGAATATTCGTAGTATTTTTCGTAGTCGAAAGAATCGTCGGCTTCGGAATTTTGCCCTTCGCCTTCGGAGGGCTCTCCGCCCTCGGGGGCGGAATAGGCGTCAGCGGACTGTTTGTAATAGTCGTCTTCAAGCTTCGACTGCTCCTCGACGTATTTGCGGTAGCTTTCCTCGTCGCGGCGGCGCTGCTCATCTTCCTCTTTTTCCTCTTTTTCGAGCTTGCCCGAAAGCAGGCGCGTGCCGATAAACACCGCCGCCTCGTAAAGCATGTAAAGCGGCAGCGTCAGCATAACCATTGTCAGCGGGTCGGGCGGGGTTGCCACAGCCGCGAAAACCAAAATCAGCACGAAAACCAAACGCCTGTTCTTGCGCAGAGTTTTCGGCGAAAGCAGCCCGATGTAAATAAAGAGTATGATTAAAAGCGGCAGCTGAAAGCTAACGCCGGTGGCAAGCGGCACCCACACCACAAACGAATAGTAGTTTTGGATGTCGTACAAAATCTCCCAGTGCATAACTTCGGAGATTTTGAAGCTGAAGCTTATGCCCGTTGGCAGTATGAAGAAAAACGCAAGGCACGCGCCCGCCGCAAACAAAAGCGTGGCGGAGCACATCGCAGGCCTTATTACTTTTTTCTCGCGCTCGGTCAAGGCGGGCATCAAGAACTGCCCCAAGAAATACAAAATAAACGGCAGCGCGATGAATACGCCGCCGAATATGGCGATGTCGAACATCACAAAAAACGGCGAGAACACCGAGCCCACGCGCGGCATCGGCACTTCCTTGCCGTACATCTGCTGCGCGCGCTCGAACGGCCACATCAAGAGCTCGTTGAACTGCACTGTGAATATGCCTATTATAAAACACGAAAGAGCAAGAGCCACAACGCATTTTATAATGACCATCCGCAATTCCTCGAGGTGGTCCAAAAACGGCATTTCGCCGCCGTCGTTTTCCGTTTTTTTCGACATTTTTTTATCCGATACCTGAGGGCGCGTTTTCCCTCCCTACTGCGCGCGAACCTGATATTTCTTTGCCAAGTCGGCGCAAATTCCCTCGAAAACCTTGTTGACTTCCTCCGCCTTCAAAGTCCTGTCGGCGGCGCGGAAAGAGAGCGAAAATGCGAGGCTCTTGAAGTTTTCGGGCACGCCCTTGCCTTCGTAGACGTCGAAAACTTTTACGCTTTCAAGCTCGAACGAATTTTTCAGCTTGCCCTTTGCAATTTTCGCGATTTCGCCCGCGACTTCCGCCGAGGGCACGCTTTTTTCGACCAAAACCGAAACGTCCTTTTCCGAGGGCGGGAACGCGCTGAAAGCCTTGAATTTTTCAACGCCCCTCTTGCGCCCCGCGACTTCGGGCTTGAACGCGATTTCGCCCGCATAGACGATTTTTTCTATGCCGAAATCCTTTAGCGCGCCGAGGTTGATTGCGCCGAAGCGGATTTCGTAGCCCTCGCGGCCGACAATGCCGCAGCTTGCCGCGTAGCCGCTTTCCCAGAGGGCGTCTTCAAGCGGCTTAAACTGCAGGCGCGAAGCGTCGACGCCGAGAGTTTTTGCGATGTCCAAAGCGACTTTCTTTGCCGTGAAGAAATCCGCGCCTTCGCGCGTCTTCCAGCCGCGCTGCCCGCAATTTTGCGGAATGACAAACGCCGTCGCGCAAACTTCGTTGAGCCCGTCGCGCTCCATTTTGAAAATTCTGCCGTTTTCAAAAAGCCCCTCGAATACGTTGCCGTTGTCGAGGTTTAGCTTTACCGCCCTCAAAAGCCCCAAAAGCAAAGTCGGGCGCAGCGAGTCCTGGTCGGAGGTAAGCGGATTGTCGAGGCGAAGCGCGGGCGCGAAATCAAAATACTTTGCAAGCTGCTTGCCGTCGGAGAGCGTGTAGTGCTGGCATTCGTTAAAGCCGTAGCCCGCCAAGAAGTCGGCGACATTTCTATTGTACGCAAACGAGGCGTCGTCTTCGCGGAAGAGCCCGCGGGCCTTCAAGTCGGTTTCGGGAATGATGTCGGAGCCCAAGATGCGCACAAGCTCCTCGACCAGGTCGATTGGCCTGTCAACCTCGCTTCTGAACGAGCCCACATAAACGTCGAAAACGCCCGCGGCTTTTTCATTCACCGCAAAGCCCAAACTTTCGAACGCCGACTTTATTTTGGCGTCTTCAATTTCAAAGCCCAATTTTTGCAGGATGTAGGATTTTGAAATTTCAATGTTCCTGCCGCCGCGCGGGGCTTCGCCCGCCTTTATCGTCGCGCCCTCGATTTTGCCGCCTGCGATTTCCAAAATCAAATCGGCCGCCCTGCGCGCGCCGTCAAAGACGCCCTGCGGGTCGACGTCGCGGGCGTAGCGGTACGCCGCGTCGGTCGAAATGCCGAGCTTGCGCGAAGTCGAGCGGATGTTGCCCGGATTGAAGTACGCCGACTCCAAAACGACATCGACAGTCTGGGAATGTACTTCGGAATTTTCGCCGCCCATGACGCCCGCGATTGCAACCGCCCCTTCGGCGTCGCAAATCAAAGTCGCCGACGCGGGAAGGACGTGCTCCTTGCCGTCGAGCGTCTTGATTTTTTCGCCCTCTTCGGCTTGGCGCACGATGATTTCCGCGCCGCGGATGCGCTCGGCTGAAAATGCGTGCAGCGGCTGGCCGTACTCCATCAAAACGTAGTTTGTAATGTCCACAACATTGTTTATCGGCCGCAGTCCGACGCTTTCCAAGTCATGCTTTAGCCATTCGGGGCTCTCGGCGATTTTAACGCCGCGGATGCAGGCGGCTGTGTAAAGCGGGCAGTTTTTGGTCTGCAATTTCACGGACTTCAAAAGCGGGCTTTGGCTTTCCGCCGAATAGTTTGCGGGGGTTTTTAATTCGGGCAAAATCAGCTTGCGCCCAAACTTTGCGGCAAGCTCGCGCGCAATGCCTATGACGCTTGCGCAGTCGCCGCGGTTTGCCGTAAGCTCGATTTCAAACACCGTGTCCGAATCCGTAAAGACGTCGTTTATGGGCGTGCCGATTTCAGGGCGCATATTCAAGATGAGCAGCCCGCTGTGGTCGCTGCC
>JAFXRX010000300.1 GCA_017526045.1 Opitutales bacterium | reverse complement strand
GGAAGGACGAGGCAAAGAGGCGCGGGCTACCCAACCTGCGCACGACCCCCGAAGCCCTCAAGCCGCTTTTGGACGAAAAGAATATCGCGCTCTTCGAAAAGTACGGAGTTCTAAACCGCATAGAAATGGTTTCCAGATACGAAGTGTTTATTGAGGAGTACACGCGCAAGGTGCAAATCGAGGCTGGGCTTGCAATAAACATGGCCCGCACCATGATTATCCCCGCGATAAACGCATACCTCGCGCGCCTTGCGGCCTCGGCAAATTCGCCCTGGAAAAACGACGCGCTCGACGAAATCGGCAAAAGCGTGGCAAACTCGCTTTCGGAAGTTTCGGCGAAAGTAAAGGTTTTGGAAGCGGAATTTGCGAAGAAAAACAACATCGAAAAAGTGAAAGAGGCAATGGCGTCCCTTCGAAAGTCCGTGGACGAAGCGGAAGGCATCGTCGAAGACTGGCTCTGGCCGCTGCCAAAATACCGCGAGCTTCTTTTCATTTACTAAACGCAATAAACGTAAAAATCCGCCCCCGAAGAAAGGGCGGATTTTTTTGCGCGCGGCAGTTAAAAAATTTTTACTCAGCGAAAACGCGCAGGCGTTTGAGGTGGAAAAATTCGTTCTTCTGCATTTCAAGCTTTATAAACTTCGCGCGCACGGGAGTCTTGAAATCTGCAAGCCAGAAGTCTTTGCAATCGTCGTCCTCCCAAACCTTGCGCCAGTTTTGCGCGTCGGCTGATACGTACATTCTAAGTCGGCTTGTCCTGTCGCCCCGGGCGTCGGCGCGGTTGAGAATTTCCACTGAAAGTATGTTTTCGGGGCGAGCGAGCTCCAAAACAAGATGCGGATTTTGCTCCTTTAAAGTGTGGAAGGAAAAGTCGCCCTCGCCCGTCGAGAGCAGATTGTCTTTTTTGGGCGACCACTTTTCGTCTATCGAAGAATATTTTATTTTTGCGTTTTCCGAAACCCACCTGCCGCGCGGCTTGGGCGCAAGGCTTTCAACCTCCAAATTCTCGGGAGATTCCGAGGGCGAATACGAAAGCGGTTTCGGGAAAGCGCAGTCCGCGGAAATATTTTTTGAATTCGGCAAAAGCGGCTTCAAAATGAAAGACCAGCAAACTTTGCCCTTGAAACTCGGCTTGAATTGCGGGCGCGTAGTTGGCCCGCATGAATTATTGCCAAGCCCGCGCACGCGCCAGGCAATCCGCAGCTCGTTTTGCGAAGGCTCGGGCAGATTGTGCGGGTGCTTTGCGGATGCAAGCTCCTCCTGCGTGTAAGGCAAAATAGCCATGGGCAGCGGATTTTTTTCGGCAATAATTTGAACGCCAAAGCCGTCTTTTGAGAAAATTTTCATGAAGCGCACTTCCTCGCGGTTGCCCGTATCCTGCGGGCGCGGGAACGCCTCGAAGAAGTCGGCTACATTGCTTTTGTAAAGCCCTACGTCGGCCGCCTCTTTCCTATCCTCATAATTCGCAAACCAGCCGCGGCCGTAGTATTCGACGTTTTCAAGCTCGCGGTAGAGCCCTATTTTTACGCCAATCCGCGGCACTTTCAAATTTTCGGGCGTCGAATTTATCTTGCGGGCGGAAGCGCAAACCTGCATTGTGGCGTCGGGCAAAATCGTGTAGACTGTTTCAAACAAAAAGCCCTCGCCCATGGCGTTTGCGAGAATTTTTTTGCAGAAAACCCTCAACGCGCCGCCCTTCAATTTTTCAAACGAAAGCGAAGGATTTACAGTTTTTAGCCTGTCCAAATTGCGGCTTCTAAATTCCCGCGCGACTTCGCCGCCGCGCTCGTTGTCGATAAAAGCGCTTGAAATGTCGAAATCCAAAGGCGAAACAATCATGGGCTTGAAGCCGCATCTAAGGCTTTCAAGGCGCGCGCTCTTCTCGCCAAAAACATAGACAAAACTTCCCGCGCTTACAACGAGCCCGCCGTCTTTTTTCGAGACGGATACGCCGCGCCCCCTCGCTTTAAGCTCCGAAAAAGTGCGCGTGTCCTTCAAGAAAAACTGCGTACGCGAGACAACTTGCCCCGCATCCGCAAACAAAGCCGGCGCTCTTCTGCGAAATTCAAGAGCGTAAAAATATTCGGCGTTTTCCTTGAATTCGGGAATGTCCAATTCAAGCTCCGCGCTCTTGCCAGCGGGCAAATCGATTGGCGGCAGCTGGCGCTCAAAAACAGTTTTGCCGTTTGCCCTGACTTCAAGAATTGCGTCAAACTCGTTTAAGTTTGTCTCGTAAAATTCGTTTGAAATTTTCACAAAATTCGGGCGGCTTTCATCGGGGCGCGAAACCTGTATGTCCTGGTAAACCCGCCCGACTTCGTAAAATTTCGCGGAGTGGGATCTATCGGCAAACACAATTCCGTTTAGGCAAAAATTGCCCGCGGAGGGCTTTGTATTCCAGTCGCGCCCGTCGGAAAAATAGAGCTTCGAGGGGTCGTTCTCGCGCGGCAGCAAAAGCGACTGGTCGACCCAGTCCCAAATAAAGCCGCCGTGCAGGCAGTCTTGGTTTTCCCTTATCAAATCCCACTTGCCTTTGAGGTTTCCGATTGAATTGCCCATCGCGTGCGCGTACTCGCAAAAAAAGAACGGATACTTTTTGTTTTGATTGCGCAAATATCCGTTCATTCTGTCGACGCCGCCGTACATTGGGGAAGCGAAGTCCGAAAAGCCGTTGTCGCGCCCCGCGAGTTTTTCGCCGCACTCCGCCTCGGAGTGGACGTAGTGCAAAGGCGAAAGCTCGCGAACAACCTTCGCCATTTCGCCGTGGCCCTTCACCACCCTGCCCGCGGATTCGTTGCCGAGCGAAAATATGACGACGCTCGGGACGTTTCTGTCGCGCAAAACCATATTGCGCATTCTGTCGACGCTGGCGGGTATGAACTTGTCGAAGTCGAGCGGGGCTGTATTGCGCCAGCCGTGCTGCTCCTGGTTGCATTCGTCCAAGACCATCAGCCCGTAGCGCGCGCAAAGCATATAAAATAAATCGTCGCTCGGGTAGTGCGAGGTGCGGACTGCGTTGATGTTGATTTGCTTCATCATTTCGGCGTCGCGCTTCATCCATTTAAACGGGCACGCCTTGCCCTTGTCGGGCGACCAGTCGTGGCGGTTGACGCCCTTAAACAAAACGTTTTTGCCGTTTAAAAATATGCCGGTGCCCCTGACTTCGAATTTTTTGAAGGCGTAGTCGGCGCGCACAGTTTCCAAAACCTCGCCGCTTTCGCCGCAAACGGAAATTAAAATCGCGTACAAGTTCGGCTTGTCGGGCGACCACAATTTAAAGTCTTTGACGCGGATTTTTTTCGAGAATTTCACTTCGCTTCCCGCCTTGATTTCGGGCAGTTTTTCATCGATTAAAAAAGAGGAAAGTGGCTTTGAATTTTCGTCGAAAATTTCCGCGCGGATTGAAAAATTCTTCGCGCTCTCTCCCGACAAATTGCGCACGCAAGCCTCGAAATCAATCTCCGCCGACTTCAAGTCTTCTGAAATTTTCGCGGGAGAAAAGTAGTCGCGCAAATGCACTTTCGGGCGGCGGATGAGCATGGCGTCGCGGATTATCCCCGACAAATGCGGCATGTCCTGCATCTCGAAAAATCCGCCCGTCGAGTATTTGTAAACGATGAGAGAAACCGAATTTTCGCCCTCTTTCAAGAGGCTTGAAATGTCGAATTCCGCGGGAGTGAACGAGTCCTCGGAATACCCCGCGAACTTGCCGTTTACATAGACTTTAAAGCCCGTGCGCACGCCGTTG
Organism: Opitutales bacterium; assembly: GCA_017526045.1. Taxonomy (GTDB): domain Bacteria; phylum Verrucomicrobiota; class Verrucomicrobiia; order Opitutales; family Intestinicryptomonadaceae; genus Intestinicryptomonas. The sequence continues at coordinate 1,412 of JAFXRX010000300.1, read as the reverse complement.
AAGCGCAGGAAAATTTCCCCGCCATGCCAGTTTTTCGGCAGGGCAAAATTTCTGCGGTACACTGCCGCCTGGCGGTGGTCGGGCGGAATTGTCGGGTTTAAAATCGACTCGCTGGGGTTGTCCGCGCCGCTGTCCTCGTAGCCTTTTTTGCGCGAGCCGTCCATATTGAACTGAAATTCCGCGGGGACATTGGCGTAAAAAATTCTGTCGTAGCCGCCGCACTGCCATGAGTTGGGAACTTCCATATTATCCCACTTCGAGTCGTCGAAATTCGCCGCGACATACTCGGGCTTCAGCCCGTCGGCGGAATTTAAAAACAGAAATTTCCACCCGCCGTTTAGGAGCATGTAATTTGGCGTTTCGTAAATATTCCCAAGCTCCTCTATGCCGATTTTTTTCGACGCCGAGGCGAAATCGGGATAGGAAATGAAAAACGCCCGCGGCTCTTCCTTGTTTATCTTAAACGTTTCTATGTCCTCGAAAACAAACGCGCTGTCGGTTGGGTTAGAGCCTTTTAAATCGGCAAAAACAAAAGTTGCGGCGGCAATCGACGCAAGCAAAGCAAGCAGTTTTTTCATGGTTTTAATTTTCAGATTTTGCAAGTTTTAAGAATTTTCAGGCTAAAAAAAACGAAAAAAAATGTCAAAAAAAAATCCCGAAACTTTTTGAGTTTCGGGATTTTTTATCGAGGCGAAAATCAAATCAAAGCATTGTGGCTCTGAGCTCTTCGCCGCTTTTTGCGCTCAAATATGCGGGGGCAATGTCGAACACTGTCTTGCAGCCCTTCGCGCCCTCTTTGGAGAGCCTGTAAGCCGCCCTCGCGTACGCGACCAGAACGCACGATGTAAATTCGGGGTTCGAGTCGAGCTTCAAGGAGTATTCGATGATGTGGCGGTTCTTGCCGCCGTTTGTCGAGCCGCTTCTGAAAACGAAGCCGCCGTGCGGAATGCCCGCGTGGTTCTTATCCAATTCCTCCTGCGAGATGAAATGCACAGTGGTGTCGTAGTCGGAAAAGTAGTTGGGCATAGTCTTGATTTCGTTTTCGACTTTTTTGGCGTCCGCGCCGGGCTTCAACACAACAAAGCATTCCCTCGTGTGCTTTTGGCGGGTCGAAAGCTCCGGATTTTCGCCGTTTCTTACCGACTTCAGGGCGGAATCAACGGGGATTGTGTACTGCTTTGCGTCCTGCACGCCCTCTATTCTGCGGACAGCGTCGGAGTGCCCCTGGCTTACGCCCCTGCCCCAGAAAGTGTAGTCTTTGCCTTCGGTCAAAATCGCGTTTGCGTAGAGGCGGTTCAAAGAGAACATTCCGGGGTCCCAGCCGACGGAAATTATGGCGACGTTGCCGCCTTCCTTCGCGGCCTTGTCGACATTTGAAAAGTGCTCCGGAATTTTTGCGTGAGTGTCAAAGC
>JAFXRX010000299.1 GCA_017526045.1 Opitutales bacterium | reverse complement strand
CAGCAATCCAAATCGAGGGGTTTAGAAGCTGCCTAAAAAGGCCTATTCTTTCTATGCGCATCTGCTTTTGCGGCGCGGATTTTTCTATTTGCGCCTGCGCCTCTTTGATGTCCGCCTCTCCCACGAGGCGGCGCACTTCGACCCACTTGCCGTTTTGGTTTTCCTCAAGCGCGACTTTTTCGGGGTTCCACATAAAACCCATGCCCTGGCTTATGGAGGCGTCGGTTCTGCCCGTGTGCTCCGGCGTGATTGTTGCGACCCTGACAACCAAAACTATCGCAAGCAAAATCAGAAGCGGCATTGCGATTTTGCAGAATTTTTCTATGCCCTTTGAAATTCCCAAAATCGTTATCGCAAAATTTATCGCGAATACGATTAGAAAGTACACCAAAACTTTGCTTTGCGAAAACGCAAGCCCCGCGCCGTTTTCGCTTATGCCCACGAAGTTGCCGAAGAAATCCGCCGCCTCTTTTGTCGAGGAAAAATTGAGGTTACCCGCCGCGAAATTTACCGCGTAGCCGAGGCACCACGCCTCGATGTATGTGTAGTAAGAGCAAATGACAAACGGAATGACCACCGCAAACGCCGCCGCGACTTTCGCCGAGGGCTTGCGGAAAAACGAGTAGAATGTAAGGGGCACGCTGTGGCATTTTTCGCCAGCCTTTCTGCCGACGGTCCATTCCATCATCGCAAAGGGCAGCCCCACGAGCACGAAAGAGAGGACGTAGGCTATCATGAACGCCGCGCCCCCGTAGGTCGCAACCTGCCCGGGGAATTTCAGAAAGTTGCCGAGCCCGACCGCGCTGCCTGCCACAGCCAAAATCACGCCCATGCTCGAGCTCCAATTATCCTTCGTCGCCATTTTTTATTCGAGAAATTTTTTTATGCCGCCATGCGCGCGTTTTTTCGCGGCGGGGCATTTGTAAAAAAATTTTCGAATACGTTTAGAATATGTAAAAAATTATTGCAAGAATTATTGTGGGCGAAAGCGCGCCGAATAGCAGGAAAAGCGGCGAAACTCCCGAGGAAAAGTGCTTGGAAAGCAGCGAAAGGCCCGCGGGGTTCGGCGCGTTCGCGATGACCGTAAGCCCGCCGCCTATGACCGCCCCAGAGACGAGCAGGTATTGCTTTGCCTCGCTGAAATCGGGGACGAGCGTGCCGAGGTAGGTTATGGCGGCGTTGTCGTTTACGGACGTCAAAACAAGCGAGCCCGCAAACAGGGTGAAGTCGCCAAGAGAGGTAAGTATCGGCTCAATCCACCACGCCTGCAAAGTGCCGTGCGTAACCAGCGATGCGAGGAAAAACCCGACCAGAATAGGAGTTTTCAAATTCAATTCGTACTGGTAGTGGCGCGTCGCCATGATGTAGGCGACAAAGAACAAAAAGCAGAAAATCACAATGGCGGGGTGGTGCAGCGTAAACACCGTAAAGCCCAAAATAAAAAGGTGCACCGCGATTACCGGCTTTTGCACAAACTCGTCTTCGACGCCTAGCGAAAGCCGCTTTCTTGCCACGAGCTTTATGCGCTCAAATTCCTTGCGGAATATAAAATAGTATAGCCCCACGCTTATTAGTATGCCGCAAACCGCCTTCCAGCCGAAGTGCTCGAGCATAAACGGCGTGTCCCAGCCCCATTTCGAGGCGACCATCAAAACGGGAGGGGCTGCGAAGTGCGTTAGCGTCCCGCCGGCTGAAATAGCAACGAGCAAAAGCCCGAGGGTTGCGTACTTCAATTTGCCGCTCGGCTCGTAAATGAAAAACTGCTTTGAAAGCAGCATCGCGCAGATTGTTATCGCGGCGGGCTCCGTTATGAACGAGCCGAGCAGCGGGCCGACGCACAAAATTGTTATCCACCACGCCGCGGGAGTCGAGCCGCCGAGCTTTGCGATTTTGTTTATTATTCTG
>JAFXRX010000298.1 GCA_017526045.1 Opitutales bacterium | reverse complement strand
GTAGTATATTTTAAACCTGGAGAAAAATATCTTGGCGGAGACTTTTTTTACTCGGAACCCAAATCTTATTGCGTAAAATTTACAGGAGAAAACGAATTAGAAGAAGTAAAAAACAACGAAAATTATATACCATACGGGCTTAGGAAAAGTTTGTATTATTTTTTAATAACTGCTGCAAATTTTTATTTAAGAAAAATAAAAGTATGCAATTTCATAATACATCCCAGCGTCAGAATAAATGACCAAAACGCATTTGCCGAGAAAATCGCCGAACATTTGAATTTGCTTTTAAACAGCTTTGACGACGAAGAATTTCAGAATGGGCTAAAAGAATCGTGGGATGATCTGAAATCGACAAAACCGGACTTGCAAACCTTTGAAGAAATCTTTTCTGCCGTAAAAACAATTATTTCCGAACAATTAATAAAAACTCTTGTACTAAACTCCCAATCCCCTATAGAGGTGAAATACGACTTGGGGTACAATATCATTGTAGGCGGAAATACGCTCGGAAGAGGCATAACATTGCCCAGATTGCAAACAGTATATTATTGCAGAAGAGCAAAAGATCCTCAAGCCGACACAAACTGGCAGCATTCAAGAATTTTCGGTTACGATAGAGATCAGGGTTTATTGCGAATTTTCATTCCGCAATCCCTATTCCACCTCTTTGTATCTTTAAACGAATCGAATAAAAATATAATAAATCAAATTTCAGAAAACGCCATAGAACGCATTCAGATACTATTACCTCCAAACATAAGACCTACCCGCAGAAACGTATTGAACAAAAACATTCTGAGCATTGTTACTGGAGGAGTTAATTATTTTCCATTATATCCTTCCGAAAATAAAAATCCCGCACTTGATGAAATATTGGAAAATTTTTTAGAAGAAGAAGAATTTTACAACGTTAATATAGAAACAATTATTAAAATTCTTAAAAACATACCCCTCCCCGAAGATTTTAATTTGTTAAAATTTACTTCCTGCGTGGTATCAATGCGCGCAAACAGGCCTTCAACAAAATGCAAATTAATTGTTAGAAGAAATCGCGATATCGGCAAATATACGGGAACATTGCTTTCTGAAACAGATAGGAAATTGGGAGATAAATTCCAAAATGAAATTACCCTTACCATGTATAATGTAATTGGCAACAAAGCAAAGGGTTGGAACGGTAACAATTGTTGGATTCCAAATATAAAATTTCCAAAAGATATATGTTATTACGACATTGAATAAAATAAAAAATCTTCAAATAAAATTCTGAAATTTTTTTCGTCCAAAAAACTCGTTTTTTTGCAAAATATTCTTGTATGAATCCGCGTTTCTGTCATTTTGGACAAAATGAAGACTTTATTTGTTCCTTCTGAATCGTTCAAAAACGAACTGCGCGCGGCAATCACTCCCGCCGACGCCGCAAAGCTCGCAAAACTCGGCTGGAGCGTCTATGTCCAGTCCGGCGCGGGTCTCGGCGCGGGCTTCACCGACGCAGACTACTCCAACGCGGGCGCGAACATCGCAAGCGCCGACTTCGAAAAGCAGGCGGACTTCGTCGTCTGCGTGCGCAAGCCCTCGCTCGATTCAATTAAAAACCGCAAGCGCGGCTCCTTCCACCTGAGCCTCCTCGACCCCTTTAACGAAAAAGAACTCATCAAGGCTTTTGCCGAAGCCGGCGTATCAGCGGCGAGCTTTGAAATGATTCCCCGCAGCACCATCGCGCAGAAAATGGACGTCCTTTCCTCGCAGTCGAACCTCGCGGGCTATTACAGCGTCCTCAAAGCCGCCACAACAATCAACAAAATCATGCC
>JAFXRX010000297.1 GCA_017526045.1 Opitutales bacterium | reverse complement strand
GGCGTTTTGCATATTTTAATATCCCTCTCCTGATAAAATGAGCCAAAAACAAAAACTTATAATAAACTGCGGAACTACGCAGGTCAGCGCGGGGCTTTTCAGCGTTTCGGGCGGCTCGCTCGTGCTTGAAAGCTTCGACTTGCGCGATTTGGAATACGACTACGGAATGCCCGAGGCGTGGCTTTCCGCGCTGAGCGCAGCCCTGAGGAGCATGAAGCTATCGGGCAAGGCGGACGTCATCGTTCCCACCGCGAGCATACTTACAAAAACCGTTACAGTGCCCTCAATTTCGGGCATGAGCGAGGCAAAGCGCGCCGAAATCGTCAAATTCGAGGCGGGCAAAAACATCCCGTACGATTTGAGCGAAATTGTCTGCGGCTACCAGATTATCGCCGACGACGGCATAGAATCGGAAATACTTTTGGCGTCGATAAAATCGAGCCATGCCGACGACATCTGCATGGCGGTTTCGATGGCGGGGGTAAAGCCCGTTTCGCTGCAGCCCTCGTCGATACTCGACTTCAACGCCTGGAAAATTTGCGGCCTCGACGAAAATTCGATGATTTTGAATATCGGCGCGAAGGCGTCGAATTTGATAATCGCGCGCTCGGGCGCGGAATTTTTCGTGCGCAGCATCCCCGTTGCGGGCAACGCCATAACGCAGTCGGTAAGCGACAATCTCGGCAAGAGCTTCATGCAGGCGGAGTCTATTAAGCGCAAGATTTTCGCCGACGAGGGCCGCGCAAACGACGCCGTCTCCGACATCATAAAAAACGCGGTCATAACCGTATCAAAGAGGCTTTCAACGGAAATCCGCCGCTCCCACATAAGCTACAAGCGCGGCGGCAGCGAAACCCCGAAAAAGCTCTATCTTACGGGGCGCGGCTCTCTGACCCCGGGGCTTGCGGAATACCTTTGCGAGGAATTGAAATGCGACGTCCAGTTCTTCGACGTCGTCTCGAGCCTGAGAATTTCCCCGTCCGTCAACAGCGCGCTTTTGACAGACGCCTCGGTCCACTTGAGCGAGCTTGTGGGCGAGGCCGCGAAGATGCTGCTGCCCGACGGCGTAAGCATAAATTTGCTGCCCAGGCAGATAATCGAGGACGCCGCGTTCAAGCGCAAGATGCCCATGCTCTTTTTGGCGGCGGCAATCTTGGCGGCTTCGGTCGTCCCGCCGTTTTTGGCTTACCAAAACAACATAGAGCTAAACGGCGCGAAATACAAAACTTTCAGCGCGAAAATCGCCCCGCTTGCAAAGAGCGCGCAGGATTTGGCGCAAAAGAAACGCCAGGCGGAGGCTCTTTCGCTTAAGATAAAGGACTTGGACGAGCTCGCAAAATCGAAGTCGAACTGGATAAACCTCTTCGCCGAATTTGAGCACCGCCTGTTCAACTCCAAGGACGTCTGGCTCGACGACTTGAAGGTAATCCGCACAAAGATGCCCGACGGCAAGCCGGACTACCGCCTGCAATTTTCGGGCAGAATGCTCTTGAGGGACGTCGAGGCGGACAAGCCGTACGATTCCACCGCGTCCATTAAAAAGCTCAACGACCTTGTCGAAAAGCTCGGCCAAAGCTCTTTTATCGAGAGGATAATCGACGTGAACACGACGCCCGACGCCTCCAACCAGAGGATATTGAAGTTCAACTTCACCTCGATTGTAAAACCCGACAAGCCCATATAATTTAGCAGTATGAAAAATTTAAAGAAACACCCCATATTCGCAGCGGTTTTCGCGCTTCTTTTGTGCGTGTTCGCGGCGGGAGCGGCGTACGATTTTCTGCTCTGGCAAAAAAGCGGGGAGTCCGCCAAGAAAGCCCAGCAGATTGTGAAAAAGTACGAGGCGGAAATCCAGAACGCCCCGACCGATGAAAGCCTGAAAAAGGCGGACGAAAATTTGAACGTCCTGCAGGAGAGGCTCGACAGCCTCGACAAGGAATTGAGCCGCGACAGCTCCAAAGTTCTCGCCCCCTCCGAAATCAAGCAGGGCTACGAGCTTGTCGAAAAGCTGCGCTCGCAAATTTCCGAATGGAACGCGCAGGCGGCGGAAAAGGGCATAGAAGTTCCCGAGACCTGTAAATATTCGTTTGAAAACTACCTGAACGGCAGGGCAAAGCCGACGGAAAAAACCGTTCAGCAGCTTTGGCGCCAGGCCATGATTTTGGACAACATCCTGCAAAAGCTTTTCAAGTCGAAGCCGGAAAACGCGCCGATGCGCATAGTTTCCGTGCAGCGCGAAGCCCTCGCCGACGAGGCTGAAGCCGCGCCGGAGCGCCGCACTGCAGCCGAAAGGCGCCGCGCCAGAGTCTCGCGCGAATCTTCGCTCGGCGACACGTTCAAGGTGGACCCCTACATTTCCGCCAAGAAGGACGGCAGCGTAAGCACGCAGGGCTTCCGCATCGTCTTTACGGGCTACACCGAAAATATGCGCAGGTTCCTGAACCAGCTCAACAGCTTCGACTTGATGCTCGTCGTGCGCTCGGTTGAAGTAAAGCCGTACGCGCTCGGCGCCGCAAGGCGCAAGGCCGCGGCAGCCACCGAGGAAAACGAGGTTTCCGCCGCCGACTTCGGAGGCGCGGCGGCTGCCGAGGAACCCGAAGAGGTCGCAAAAGACCCCGTTGTTTCGGAAAACGTTTCAGAATTTACCTTTGTGATAGAGTACGTTGAAGTCGACAAGAATTTCAGCGCGGACGCGCCCGAAAAGCAGGGCGAGGCGGGCGATTCTGAAGAAAAGGCGGAGGAATAATCAGCCATGGAAAAGAATTACGATAAAATATTGTTTTTGGCAGCGGTTCTGGCGGCGTGCGCGTCCGCATTCTTTTATTTCGACGCCAGGAAGAAGGCGGAGGGCGCGGCGGAGCAGCAGAGCGCGGCTTTGAAGCTTTCCCCGAGCGGCGCGCCCTGGTCGGAAATAGAAGTCCCCAAGCTCAACCCCGAAACAGCCTCGACGTGGGAGCCCGTAAAGCCCCAGGACGAGGAGGGCTTGTGGCTCTTCCAGCTTTTCACTTCCCCGAAAATTTGGGTCGACGCCGACGGGCAGTTCATTGTCGAGCCGCCGCTCAAGAAGGAGACTATTAAAAAATACTTCGGCTACAAATACGGGTCTCTCAAAAACGACGAGTACCCCATCAGGCCGAAGGGCTACACGGTTTCCGCCGACGGCAAGATTGTCCAGCTTTGGGACGGAGAAAAGAACATGCTCATGCAGGGCAAGGTGAACGAGGAAATCTCAATCCGCAAGCCGGG
>JAFXRX010000032.1 GCA_017526045.1 Opitutales bacterium | reverse complement strand
TGCGCGTTGATGTAGTCCACTTCTTCGGGCTTGACGCCCGCGTCCTGCATCACGCGCTCCAGGGCAAGCGAAAGCCCCCTGCCCTCGATGTCGGGGCTTGTGATGTGGTAGGCGTCGCAAGTCGCGCCGTAGCCCGCGAGCTCGCAGTAGATTTTCGCGCCTCTTGCAAGCGCGTGGTCGAGCCTCTCCAAAACCAAGACGCCCGCGCCCTCGCCCATGACAAAGCCGCAGCGGTTCAAGTCGAAGGGCCTCGAAGCATGCGCGGGGTCGTCGTTGTAGTTAGTCGCCATGGCCTTCATGGCGCAAAAGCCCGCGAACGAAAGCCCAGTTACGGCGGCCTCGCTGCCGCCCGCCAAAATGACGTCTTCCCTGCCCGCCTGCAAGTGCAGCAAAGCCTCGCCGATTGCGTGCGTGCCAGTTGCGCACGCGCTTACGATGCCGAAGTTTACGCCCTTTGCGCCAAGCTCAATTGCCACGACGCCGCCTGCCATATTCGAAATCAAATTGGGAATCATGAACGGCGAGACCCTGCGCGGGCCGTTCTGGTGGAATGCGCGCGACTGCTGCTCGATTGTGTCCATGCCGCCGACGCCCGAGCCGATTAAAACGCCCAGCCTTTCGGGGGAGACGCTGTCGTGGTCGAGATTGGCATCCTGCATGGCGAGCTTCGCGGCGGCTATTGCAAAGTGCGTGTAGCGGTCGGAGCGCTTGGCCTGCTTGAAGTCCATGTATTTTGTCGCGTCAAAGTCTCTGCATTCGGAGGCGACTTTGCAGTTGAGCTCGGAGGCGTCGAACGTCGTTATGTTCGTTATGCCGCTTTTGCCCGACGAAATGGCGTCCCAAAAGGCTTCGACGCCGTCGCCGAATGTGGAAATTGTGCCTATGCCTGTAATTACAATGCGTTCTCTTGACATAAAAATCCTTCTAATTTTGCGCGAATTTCGCAGCTATTTTTACAACCTTTTTAAATAAAAAACGACCCACCGGAGCGCGAATTTCGCCCGAATGTGGGTCGGTTCAAAGCTAAAATCTGTTCACGAACCGCTTACGCTTTTTGCGAGCGTTCTTTGATGTAGTCAATAACCTTGCCTACAGTTGTGAGCTTTTCAGCTTCCGATTCAGGGATTTCGCCGTTGATTTCGTCCTTGAATTCTTCTTCAAACGTCATGATGAGCTGCACTGTGTCGAGGGAATCAGCGCCGAGGTCATCTATGAAGCTGGCCTCGGGGGTGATTTCAGACTCTTTTACATTGAGCTGGTTAACGATGATTTCTTTTACTCTTTGTTCGATGTCTGCCATAATATTTATTTGTTTTAGATTAAAGTTTAAAAATTTATGCCCTCTAAACTGTCCTAAATTGGTTTACTTGTAAAGCTTTTTTTTAAAAAGAAACATGGGGACGCGGGCGGCATAAACAAACAATAAGCCGCGAATAGTTGCACTCGCTCGCTTGGTTTTGCTATCGCAAAATCCGCGCTGTTCTCGCCCTTCGGGTAAAAATGCTAACGCATTTTTATGCTCCCCAAAAGCTTTTGCTTTGCAAAACTTTTGTGGTCCGGGATCAAAAAAGCCTGCTCAGTCAAGTATGTCTAAATACACTCCGTTGCAGGACTAATTTCCCAAAAAGTTTTTTTCAAAAACATTTTTGGGAGCCCTTTTTGTTGTGTTTTGCGAATGGGGTGCTGTATTTAAATACTGCCCCCTGAGCAAAACCGACATGGAGGGCAAGGG
>JAFXRX010000296.1 GCA_017526045.1 Opitutales bacterium | reverse complement strand
GCGCATTTCGGGGTCTGTCTCGGTAAAAAACGCGGAGGCAAAAATTTCGCCTGGTATATCCTCTTTTTTTGCCTTTTTAAAAAGCGCCCGCAGTTCGTTTTTATAAAAATCCCGCATCGGCGCGTCTTTGGCTAAAACCAGAAGCGCGCTTGCAAATTTAAAGAGCTGCGCGTCCGTCATTTCGCCGGAGGCTGCGATTTCTTCGTAAGATTTTTTATCGTAATTTAGCCGGCAATTACCAAAAAACCATGCCTCGGAGAAGTCCAGCGCGAATTTTATTTTATGCGCCAAGCTTTCCTCGCCTTCTATCAAGATGGCATCGCCCTCGGAGCAGTAGTTGTTTTCGGCGAATTTTCCCAGCATCTGCCTGAATTCTCCCGCGGTAATTTCAACAGTGTTTGGAGCGTCTATCCTAATGAATTCGGAGCACGGCTTTTGCGAAATTAACGCGTTTTGCCTAAGCTCGGGCATGACTTCCTTTAACGATTGCCCGCTCAAATAACATTGCATGCCCGTTCCAATGCCCGCAAATGTCGCCCCCGATTTTTCGTCTCCATAGATAAAAAAATTTGCCAAGCCTGAGCCTATTATTTTGAGCTTGAATTTTGTGCCGTCAACAGACATCAGCTTTTTAGGCGCGGGAATTTCGCTCGGCAAAAGCTCCCTATCGGGCTTTTTTTGCGCGCTTTTTACAGGCTCTTTTGCGGAGACTTCCGAGTTTGAATCCATCGCGAAAGCGGAGAGCGGCAAGAGAGCCGCCGCCGACAACAAAAATAATTTTTTCATGGTTATAATAGTTGCAATTTTGGGGACGGGACGCAAAGCAAATTTAAGAATTTTATTGAAATTCTTTAAAATAGATTGCGCGCAAAAACTAAATGCAAAAAGCCTGCAATCCGCAAAAAAAAAGGCTTTCCCGATGTGGGAAAGCCTTTTTAAAGTGGAGCCGGCTATAGGACTTGAACCTACGACCAGATGATTACAAATCAACTGCTCTACCAACTGAGCTAAGCCGGCATTATTTTTTCAAAGCCCCTTCAAGCTTGAAAAATAATATTGGCAAGATGATGCAAAAAATATTTCCTCTGGCAAGCTTTTTTTTAATTCCCCGCTTTTTATTTTTTTATGTTTCGGGAAACAAAAATTTCGGCTTTTGGGAGTTCTATTTCAGCGTCGCATTACTGCTCATCACCTGTTTCCAAATTATCCAGCACGAAAAGCCGCCCGTCCAGTTTGTGAGGTGCTTGACGTCCAGCAATTCTTTTGCGCCGAGCTTTTCAGCCTCGCGCGCAATCATGTTTGCGTTGTTTTTTATTTGCACGGTGTCTTCAAAGAACGTCAAGGAAGTATCGTTCATATTCTCGGGGTCGCCGCATACAATCGGCAGAAATCCGAAAAGATAGTAGCCGTAGTTTTCCGCAAAAACGACGGCCTTCGCGTCGGAGACGCCCGCGGGCTCGATATTTTTCACTTGCGTTGTCGCGCAGCCGCACAAAACCAAAGCCGAAATTAAATAAGGCAAAATTTTCTTCATAAAAATCTCCTATTCCTGTTTGAATTTATCGGAATGCAAAACCGCGGAAAGCTGGACTTCCTTAAACCAGTATATGCCCAAAGTTGCGCCTATGTATGGCACCCAGCCGAAAAAGCATGTGGAAGATTCCTCGAACTGAATGTCGTCCACTTTCTTGACATCCAGGCGCACGCACTCGTCTTTCAAGACGCCCATAGTCCTATCAAGATTTATGTTGTTGTGGAACAATCTAAACGAGCCGTCTTCCGAGCCGCCGCTGAAAAGAGGCACGCAGTTGAAAAGATAGTAGCCGTAGTTTGTGATGAGAACCTGCTTGCAATTTTGTTCCGAGCCGCCATTGTCCGAATACGCGTCGGTATAGGTTACGCTGGTGCAGGAGCATAATACAAATGCAAGCGCCGCAAAAATAAGATTTCGAATTTTCATGGAAAATTAGGATTGCACATTTAAGGTAAAATTTAAAGAAAAAACTAACATAAAATCTTCTTTACTTATTTCGATTATTAAAGCAAAAGATTATGAGTTAAAAACAATGCCCGGGAAAATTTTTATGAAGATATTAAACTACGCCTTGATTTTTGCGGCGGCTTGCCTGCCCGCAGCCCCGACGCTTGCCCAAGCGGTGGCCCCCCAAGAAACCGCCGCTGCGCAGCAAACCGCGCAGGCAAAAGCCCTGACGCCCGACGAAAAGCACCAGCACATCCAGACAAAAATCGACCAAAACGCAATCGACAACGCGCAGAGCTTCAAAAGCTCGCTTGCGGGCGCGATGAAGTTTATCGAGGACAAATCGCCCTCGACCGCGAAATTTTTAAAGGCCGAAGTCTTCGGGATAACCCTCGCGCAGTGCATCGCCTCGATTTTAATTCTGCTTGCGACTTTTCTAATCGTCAAATACGTCCTCAACGTTATGTTCGGCAAAATCGCGAAGTTTTTTTCGCGCAAGAATTCCGAAAGTTTCGCGAGCGAATTCGTGCGCAAAATCCGCACACCCATAAAAATGTTCGCGTGGGTTCTGGGCATATACTTTGCGCTGGTTTTCATATTTGAAAGCGAAAGCGCAATCAAGACAGCCTCGCGCGCAATCGGCATTTTGTTCTGGTGCGCTGTCTTCTGGGCGATAATCGTCGTAATCGACGCATTCTTTTACGCGTCGAGCCAAAAGCTTAAAAAGAAGTCGGCAAACTCAACCGTAAATTTGATGGAGTTTCTGCGCAGGGTCGTAAAATTTTTCGTCGCGGCAATCGCGGTGCTTTCGGTGCTGACAAACTGCGGCGTGAACGTAAACACAATCGTAGCCTCGCTCGGCATCGGCGGCATGGCGCTGGCGTTCGCCTCGCAGGACACAATCGCAAACTTCTTCGGATCGGTCTCGATAATTTTGGACAGGCCTTTCATTGTCGGCGACTGGGTGAAAACTTCGTCGTGCGAGGGCAACATAGAGGCAATCGGCTTCCGCTCCACGAGAATCAGGACGTTCGCAAACACAGTCGTCACAATTCCGAATTCGATTTTGGCAAAGGACAGCGTCGAAAACCTTTCAAAAATGGGCGCGCGCAAAGTTACGCAAACGCTCGGATTTACCTACTCTTCCGCCCCCGAACAAATCGAGGAGTTTCTGCCCAAGCTCAGGGAATTGATTTTGAATTTGGAAGGCGTCGACAAGCGCAACGGCGTGCGCGCGGAGTTTTTGGAATTCGACAATTCGTCGCTTAACATAATTTTGGTTTTCTACACGAAGAAAATCGACTTCGCAAGTTTCGCCGACACGCGCACGCGCGCAAACCTTGCGATTATGCGCCTCGCAAAAGACTGCGGGCTTTCGTTCGCATTCCCCTCGACTTCGGTGTACATCGAAAAAGCCCCGCAAAAATAAAATTTTGCAAATCAAAAAACAAAATCGGCGGCTCAAATTTTGCCGCCGATTTTTTTTGGGGAAGAATGGAAAAAAGCCCTAATGCTTTTCCGCCTTCGTCATCGAGGCGATTGTAAGCTTTTTGTCTGAAACAAAGGGCTCGGCGCGCAGCGGGCAATTTTTTACGGCGCAATTTTTGCACTGCGAAAAGTTGCAGGGGTCGAAGTGCACCGAGAAGAAAATCCTGTTCGAAAATTTTGAGTACATCGCGCTTTTGAGCCGCTCGTACGCCTCGTGCCCCATTGCTATGTCGTAAAAGCGCGGCAGGGTCAGGTCGCAGTCGACATGGTAAAAAGAGCCGTACTTGGCGATTTTAAGATTGTGGATGTTTATCCAGTCGTCGCTGCGGTTTTGATTTATTGCATCGAGCATTTTTTGAAGCAGCAGCTCGTCCGCCTTGTCGGTAAGGCTGTCCATCGTGTGTTTTAGAATGCCCAAGCCAGCGAATAAAATGATGAAGCCAAAAAGAGCCGCAATCGCGCAGTCAAGCCACGCAAAATTTGTAATGCGCACGGCAATCAAGCCCGCGACAAGCCCGACAGTCGAATATG
>JAFXRX010000295.1 GCA_017526045.1 Opitutales bacterium | reverse complement strand
CTAATCCCCGACAGGGGCACTTGGATTGAAGTGCAGTTCGACCAAAACGACCTGCTTTACGTCTATATCGACCGCCGCCGCCGCCGCCGCAAGTTCCTCATCACAACTTTGCTGCGCGCCCTCGGGCATTCGAGCGACCAGGAGCTTATGAAGCTCTTCTACGAAGTCGAGGATATGAGCGTCAAGCGCGCCTTGAGCCTCGAATCAATTTCAAACTACGTCTTGGCTGAGCCCGTAACCGACCCCGAAAAGGGCAAGGTTCTGCTCAAGCAGTACGAAACTCTTACAAAAACCGCGGTTCAGGAATTCAAGAACGCAAAAATCGAAGAGTTCAAGGTTATCGACACCACTGTCGACGAAGGCGCAATAGTCCGCGCGATGAAAAAAGACCCCGCGCGCAACAAGGACGACGCCTTGAAGATTATCTACAAGCAGCTGCGCCCGGGCGAGCCCGTCAACTTGCAGAGCGCGACTTCGCTCTTGCGCCGCACAATGCAGGACCCCAAGCGCTACGACTTGGGCAAAGTCGGCCGCTTCAAGATTAACCAGAAGCTCGGTCTCAAAACCCCCATCGACCACAGGATTTTGACTTCCGAGGACATCGTCGAAGGCACGAAATACCTCTGCCGCCTGAAGAGGGGCGAAGGCGTCATCGACGACATCGACAACCTTTCCAGCCGCCGCATCCGCACAGTCGGCGAGCTCTTGGCAAACCAGTGCCGCATCGGCCTTGCCAGAATGGAAAAGATTATCCGCGAAAGAATGAACGTCGCCGAATCGCAGTCGGGCGAGGGCACGACAAACATTTCAAAGCTCGTGAACGCAAAGGCCATGGCAAGCGTTATCCGCGACTTCTTCGCGCGCAACCAGCTCTCGCAGTTCATGGACCAAATCAACCCGCTTTCAGAGCTAACTCACAAGCGCCGCTTGTCGGCGTTGGGGCAGGGCGGTTTGTGCCGCGAGCGCGCGGGCTTCGAAGTCCGCGACGTTCACCCCTCGCACTACGGCAGAATTTGCCCGATTGAAACGCCTGAAGGCCCGAATATCGGCCTTATCAACTCCCTTTCATCCTACGCAAGGATCAACGAATTCGGCTTTATCGAAACTCCGTACAGAAAAGTTGTTGACGGCAAGGTTACGGACAAAATCGAATACCTCTCTGCCGACGCCGAAGAGGGCAAGATTGTCGCGCAGGCAAACAGCGAAATCAAGGACGGCAAGCTCGTCGGCCGCGTAACTGTGCGCCAAGACGACGAAGTGTTTGAAGCCGACCCCGCGCAGGTGGACTACATGGACGTAAGCCCCAAGCAGCTCGTTTCGGTTGCGGCTGGCTTGATACCCTTCCTCGAGCACGACGACGCCAACCGCGCGCTCATGGGCTCGAACATGCAGCGCCAGGGCGTTCCGCTTTTGACAACCCAGGCTCCCCTCGTGGGCACGGGCATTGAAGGCAGAGTGGCGCGCGACTCCAAGACTGTATTGGTGGCAGACGGCGACGGCGTCGTTGCAAGCGTTGACGCAATGCACGTTGTAATCACGCCCGACGGCAAGCTGCCGAAGAAGGTCGAGGGCAAGTTCAAGAACGACCCCGACAAGGGCGTTTACGTTTACGAGCTGCGCAAGTTTATGCGCTCCAACGCCGCGACATGCTTCAACCAGAAGCCCGTCGTCAAGAAGGGGCAGAAAATCAAGGCGGGCGACGTCTTGGCGGACGGCGCGGCGACCGAAGACGGCGAGCTCGCGCTCGGCAAAAACGTCCTCGTTGCCTTCATGCCGTGGAACGGCTACAACTTTGAAGACGCCATTTTGCTTTCCGAAAAGCTCATTAAAAACGACGTGTTCACATCCATCCACGTCGAGGAATTTGAAGTTACGGCGCGCGACACAAAGCTCGGGCCCGAAGAAATCACAGTCGACATCCCCAACGTCGGCGAAGACGCGCTCAAAAATCTCGACCGCAACGGCGTAATCAGAGTCGGCGCGGAGGTAAAGCCCGGCGACATCCTCGTGGGCAAAATCACCCCCAAGAGCGAAACCGAGCTCGCCCCCGAAGAAAAGCTTTTGCGCGCCATCTTCGGCGAAAAGGCGGCCGACGTCAAGGACACTTCTTTGGTTGTCCCCTCGGGCACGCAGGGCATCGTGATGGACGTAAAAGTCTCCACCAAGCTCGACGGCGAGGATGACGGCAAGATGAGCGAAAGCGACCAAAACCGCCAGATACGCAAGATAAAGGAAGAATACCGCGAGCAGACCGACAAGCTGAAGGACGAATTGACAGAAGCCTTGTCGAACGTCCTCTTGGGCGAAAAAATCCCGCTGGACGTGCGCAATTCCGCGACGGGCGAAGTGATAATCCCCGCCAACCGCAAGATTACAAAAACCCTTTTGCGCCGCCTTTCGGCAATTTCCAAGAACATCGACATCGACCCGTCGCCCGTCCGCATCAAGATTATGGAAATAATCGAGGCGCACCAGCGCAGGTTCGACGAAGTCGAGAAGGATTGCAAGCGCAAGGAAGACGCAGTCCGCAGCGGCTCGACTTCCGAGCAGAGCGTAATTAAAAACGTAAAAGTTTACATCGCGGCAAAGCGCAAAATTCAAGTCGGCGACAAAATGGCGGGGCGCCACGGCAATAAGGGCGTCGTCTCGCGCATCGTCCCCGAAGAGGATATGCCTTACTTGGAAGACGGCACTCCCGTTGAAATCTGCCTGAACCCGCTGGGCGTTCCGTCCCGAATGAACGTCGGCCAGGTTTTGGAAACGCACTTGGGTTGGGCTTGCAAAAAGCTGGGCTTTAAGATTGCCACCCCGATTTTCGACGGCATCAGCGAAGAGCGCATCCGCGGCTACTTGAAGGAGGCCAAGCTCCCCGAAAGCGGCAAATGCCGCCTCTTGGACGGCCTGACGGGCGAATATTTCGACCAGGACATCGTTGTGGGCTACATCTACATGATGAAGCTCAACCACCTTGTCGCCGACAAAATCCACGCCCGCGCGGTAGGCCCTTACTCGCTTATCACGCAGCAGCCTTTGGGCGGCAAGGCGCAGTACGGCGGCCAGCGTTTCGGCGAAATGGAAGTTTGGGCTTTGGAAGCTTACGGCGCGGCTTACACGCTGCAGGAGCTTTTGACTGTCAAGTCCGACGACGTCCAGGGCAGAACCAAGATTTACGAAAACCTCGTAAAGGGCGACAACTCCCTGCAGGCGGGCACTCCGCAGTCCTTCAACGTTTTGATGAAGGAAATGCAGGGCTTGTGCCTCGACATCAAACCGCGCTCGCGCGACGACGAAGAATAATTTAAGGAGCTAATTTCTATGGAAGACAACTTGCAGGAAAATTCACAGCCGATTGAAAACTCCACCGCGCAAATGCGCGAGGTTATGGGCATGACCAAAGACGCGGGCTTTGACTGCGTCTCAATCGGCCTTGCATCTCCCGACACAATCCGCTCGTGGTCGAGGGGCGAGGTAAAGAACCCCGAAACAATCAACTACAGAACGTTCAAGCCCGAACCCGGCGGCCTTTTCTGCCAGAGAATTTTCGGGCCTATGCGCGACTACGAGTGCGCCTGCGGCAAATACAAGCGCATCCGCTACAAGGACCAGGTTTGCGAACGCTGCGGCGTCGAAGTAACCACAAGCAGGGTTCGCCGCGAGCGCATGGGGCACATCGAGCTCGCAGTTCCCGTCGCGCACATCTGGTTTTTGAAGAGCATGCCAAGCCGCCTCGGTTTGGTCTTGGACATGACCGCAAAGGCTCTTGAAAGCGTCATTTACTACGAAAAGTACGTAGTCATCGACCCGAAGAACACTTCTTTGGAATACATGCAGTTCCTTTCCGAAGAGGAGTACCAGAAGGAAATCGACGCGGGCTCGGAATTTGAAGCCAAGATGGGCGCGGAGGCTGTCCGCGACCTGCTCAAAAACATGAATCTTGAAAAGCTCGCAGTCGAGCTTGAAGAGCAGATGAAGGCGACGCGCTCCAAGCAAATTAAAAAGAAGCTTGCAAAGCGCTTGAAGCTCATCCAGGGCTTCATCGAGAGCGGCACGCGCCCCGAATGGATGATTTTGGAAGTATTGCCAGTCATCCCGCCGGATTTGCGCCCGCTCGTTCCCCTCGAAGGCGGCAGGTTTGCCACTTCAGACCTCAACGACCTTTACCGCCGCGTAATCAACCGCAACAACCGCTTAAAGAGCCTCATGCAGATGAAGACGCCCGACGTCATCATCCACAACGAAAAGAGGATGCTGCAGGAGTCGGTTGACGCTTTGTTTGACAACGGCAGGCACGGCCGCGCCGTAACGGGGGCGGGCAACCGCGCCCTCAAGAGCATCTCCGACATGCTCAAAGGCAAGCAGGGGCGCTTCCGCCAGAATTTGCTCGGCAAGCGCGTCGACTATTCCGGCCGCTCGGTCATCGTCATCGGCCCGCACCTCAAGCTGCACCAGTGCGGCCTGCCAAAGAAGATGGCTCTTGTTTTGTTCGAGCCGTTCATCATCCGCCGCCTGAAGGAATTGGGCTTTGTCCACACTGTCCGCTCCGCGAGGAAGATGATTGAAAAACGCTCGCCCGAAGTCTGGGACATTTTGGAAGAAGTTACGGAAGGCCACCCGGTGTTCCTAAACCGCGCGCCGACTTTGCACCGCCTTTCAATCCAGGCTTTCGAGCCCGTGCTCATCGAAGGCGACGCAATCCGCCTGCACCCGCTCGTTTGCGCGGCGTTCAATGCGGACTTCGACGGCGACCAGATGGCAGTCCACGTTCCGCTTTCTTTGGAAGCGATAATGGAAGCAAAGCTTTTGATGCTCGCCTCCAACAACATTTTCTCGCCCTCTTCGGGCAAGCCGATTTTGACGCCCTCGCAGGATATTGTTTTGGGCGTGTACTTTTTGACGTACGAGCCCGCTGTAAAGGCGGAGCCCAAGTTTGTAAAGCGCGGCGGCAAGGAAGTCCAGGTTCGCGAAGTTCCGCTCATGAGTTCCGTAAAGGAAGTCGAATACGCGAAGGCGGAAGGCATGCTGCACTGGCACGACTGGATTGACTTCGTAAACCCCGACTTCGGCAGGAAGACGATTTTCGGCAACTCCGTAAAGAAGATTATCCGCACAACAGTCGGCCGCGTAATATTCAACACGATTTGGCCGAAGGAAATGGGCTTTGTAAACTTCCAGGTTGCAAAGGGCAAGCTCGGCGACCTCATCTTGAACACGTTTAAGATTTGCGGCAAGGGCGACTCCGCCCCCGTATTGGACAACCTCAAAGCCCTCGGCTTCAGAACCGCGACTTTGGCGGGCATCTCAATCGGTATTGGCGACATGGACATCCCCACCGAAAAGGCGGGCATCGTAAAGGAAGCCCGCGCCCGCGTAAAGGAAGTCGAAAAGGAATATTTGAAGGGCACGATTACAAAGGACGAGCGCCTCAACAAGGTAATCGACATTTGGAACGTCGTAACCGACGCAATCGCGAAAAAGGCGTTCCAAAACTTGGCGACCCCCAAGCCCAGGGGCGCGGACGGCCGCCAATACATCAATCCGGTTTACGTTTTGATGGATTCGGGCGCGCGCGGCAACAAGGCGCAGGTTCGTCAGCTTTGCGGCGCCCGCGGCTTGATGGCAAAGCCAAACGGCGAAATTATCGAGCGTCCAATTCTTTCCTCCTTCCGCG
>JAFXRX010000294.1 GCA_017526045.1 Opitutales bacterium | reverse complement strand
CGATGTGATAACGCTTCTTGACAAGAAGAATTTTATCTGCGGCGAAACCCGCGGAACGTATTCTTACAAGTGGAACAAAAACGGTACGGGGCTCTTGAAGCTTGCTTGGAGCGATGGCAAGGACAAGTACGTTTCGGAAATCTCGATGTTTGCGCTCTCGGCAAATTCGGGGATTGCGGTAATTGCGACGAGTTGGAACGAAGGCAAAGACAAGTTCGTTTCAAGCCTCTGCGAGCCCTTCGACTTCTAATAAACTTTTTTGGGTGATAAAAACAAGCGCGAGGTTGGAGAAATTTTTTCCTCTCCGCGCGTTTTTTTGGGGCTTAAAAATGTTTGACTGATGCGGGGCGGGGCGATAGGGTAGGAAAAATTATTTTTAAAATGAAAACCAGCATCGTAAGAGTCGAACTAAGCGGCAGAAGCTATGATATTTACATCGCAAGCGGAGCCTCCGAGCTCGCCGCCGCCGCCGCCAAAGACAGGCTGCAAGCCAAAAACCCCGTGGCCTTCGTAAGCGAGGAAAATATTTGGGGCAAATTCGTCTCTTTCGACAATCCCGAATTTTTATCGTGCCCGAAAATCGTCGTCGAAAACGGCGAGGGCGCAAAGCGCATCGGCAACTTCGAGCGCGTTTGCAGGGAGCTTGCCGCAGCCAAAATCGACCGCAGCGGCGCAATTTTCGCAGTCGGCGGAGGGGTGGTTGGCGACCTCGCCGGCTTTTGCGCGGCCTCGTACATGCGCGGCATCGACTTTTATCAAGTCCCCACAACTCTCCTTGCAATGGTCGATTCCTCCGTCGGCGGCAAGACTGCCGTAAACATCCCTGAGGGCAAAAATTTGGTCGGCGCGTTTTACCAGCCCAAGGCGGTTTTTATCGACGTAAATTTTTTGAAAACCCTGCCGCCGCGCGAATTTGCAGCGGGCATGGCGGAAGTCGTAAAGTACGGGCTTTTGGGCGACAAAAATTTCTTCGAGCTCATCGAAAATTTGCAAAATCCGCTTTCCGCTTCGCATCCTGAAATATGCAATGTAATTGCGCGCTGCTGCAAGATGAAGGCCAAAATCGTTTCCGCCGACGAGCGCGAAACTTCCAAAGACGGCGGCCGCGCGCTGCTCAACTTGGGGCACACTTTCGCCCACGCGATTGAAAACTCCGCCGGCTATGGCAACTATCTGCACGGCGAGGCGGTCGGCATTGGAATTATGCTCGCAGCCAGAATGTCGGCGCGTTTGGGAATGATGAGCGAGGGCGACGTGCTGCGCATAGAGCGCGTTTTGTTGGCTTGCGATATTCCCGTCAGGTTCCGCGAGCCGATTTCAGTGGACGCGCTAATCGAGGCGGGCAGGCGCGACAAAAAGGCGATGTCGGGCAAGTCTCGCTACGTCCTCTTAAACGGCATCGGCTGCGGCGTCGTGGTCGCGGACATCGACGAGGTGCTGGTTCGCGAAATTTTTGAAACCGCCATGTGTTGATGCCTCTTTTCGACGCCCATTCGCATTTGCATTTCCCCGAATTTGCGGGGCTTGGGGATGATTTGCCAAGCGGGGTTGCGGCGTGCCTTGCGTCCGCTAATTTTGCGGACATGCAAATTTTGGCTTCCGTAAAAAAACGCTTGGGCTCGAAAATTTTTGCGGCATTCGGCGTGCACCCGAAATTTGCGGGCGAATTTAGCGCGGAAAAATTTTTGCCGTTTTTGGAGCTTGCCGACGCCGTCGGCGAAATCGGCTTCGACAAATATTCGGAGTATGGCCTCGATATTCAGCGGAGCTTTTTCGAGGCTCAGCTAAGCCTTGCGGTTTCGCGAAATCTGCCTGTTATAATCCACGCCGTCGGGCATTTCGACTGTCTTGAAAAGTCGCTAAAAAAATGCGGCTCTAAAAAATTTTTAATTCATGCGGCGAAGATGCCCAAAGAGCTTGCAAAAATTTTTGATGGCATGGGCGGGTATTTTTCTTTCGGGCTGCGCGAGCTTGAAAGCGCGAAGGGTCGGGCGTGTCTGCTTGCCGCAAGCCGGGATAAAATTTTGCTTGAAACCGACAAAAATTCCGACAGGGCGGCTCTTGAAAAAACTTATGACAGGGCGGCGGAAATTCTCGGCTTGGGCGCGCCCGCATTGCAAAAAATAATCGAAAAAAATTTTGCGGAGTTTTTCAAATAATGGAAAGATTTTTAAGGACTGAAATTTTGTACGGCGCGGATTTTTTGCGCAGAATAAAAGCCGCCAAATTCTTGGTTTGCGGCGCGGGCGCGGTCGGAGGGTTTGCGATTGAGGCTCTTGCGCGGATGGGCGCGGGGTCTTTTGTTATCGCCGACTGCGACGAGTTTGAAGAGTCGAACATAAACAGGCAGCTCGGTGCGCTTTCCTCCACTCTCGGCATGAAAAAAACCGAAGTTTGGCGCGGCAGAATTTTGCAAATCAACCCTTCTGTCAAAGTGGAAATTGCCGATTGTTTTATAGATAAAAACACCGCCGGCCAGCTTTTGGGCTTGGGCGCGGACGTTGCAGTCGACGCAATCGACACAATCGACTCCAAATTCGAGCTTTTAAAGGAGGCGCATTTGCGCGGGGCAAAAATCGTATCGAGCATGGGGGCTGCCCGCAGGAAAAATCCGGAAAACGTGAAGTGCGCGCCGATTTTAAAAACGCAGGCCTGCCCGCTTGCATCGCGAATAAGAAAGTCGTTCCGCGCCCTCGGCATGAAGCCGAATTTCATGTGCGTTTATTCCGACGAGGCAATCGAGCCCTCGACGCACCGCGCAAGCGGGGCTGCGGGCTCGAAAAAGGTCGTGGGCAGCGGCGTTGTTATCACGGGGATTTTCGGGCTGATGCTTGCAAACCTCGCGGCAAAGGAAATTTTATGATTTACGACAGGCCATACTATGCCAAAAATCCGAAAAGAAGCGAAAATCTTTTCGGCGGCTTTTTTGAAAACATGACGGCGGTTAAAATTATAATCGCCGCAAACGTCGCCTTTTTTGCGCTCGACATGTTCCTGCGCAGGTTTATGGGCAGCGACGTTCTCGACAACTACTTCGCGCTTTCGTACGCCGCGCTTTCGCAGGGGAAAATCTGGACGCTTTTTACGTATTCGATGCTCCACGACGGCATTTTGCATATAGGCGTAAACTCTCTTGTCATATACCTTTCGGGGCGGCTGCTTGAAGAGCGGATAGGCAAGGCGCGCACGCTCGCAGTTTACGCGCTCTCGGTCTTGGGCGGCGCGCTGATGTTTTTATTTGCGAACCTGTTTGAAGCAAAGAGCGTTTTGCTCGGGGCTTCGGGCGGGGCGGTCGGGATTTTGGCGGCGTTTCTTATGATGTCGAGAAACGAGCGGATGGAATTTATAGTCGTGTTTTTCCCCGTAAGGCTGAGGGCGATGGCGATGCTGAAAATCATGGCGGCGTTTGAATTTTTCGGCTTTATATTTTTCGAGCTTGCGCCGTACGCGCGCGGGGGCATCGGTTTTTCGGCGCACTTGGGCGGCATCGCGGCGGGCGTTTTGGCGGCAGTGGCGATGTCGGGCGGCGCAAAAAATTTGCGCATGGCAAAAATGCCCAAATTCGGCTTTTTCAAAAAGAGGCGCGGCATGGGCAGGGCGTCCGACTACAACTTTAAAATCGACCTTTCCACCGACGCGGAGCTGCGCGCGGAAGTCGACAGAATTTTGGACAAAGTCGGCAAATTCGGCTTCCATACGCTTTCCGACGCAGAAAAGGAAGTGCTAAACAGGGCGAAGGACCGCTTGAAATAACATCAAAAACTGTTAGACAAATCCGCAAATTTTGTTAGCTTAGATTTTTAATAGAATATGAAAGACGTATTGTTGAAAAAGAATTTTCTTGGGATTTTTGCCGCGGCAACGCTTGCGCTTTTCGGCGCAAACGGGCTTTGCGCGCAGAATTCCGGCGGCGCGGAGCCCGCTATTTTGGCGGAGGCGGAGCCCTCGCAGCTGGTTGTCTCGCCCAAAATCCGCGACGAGTCTAAAAACTTTGTGTTTTGCCTCGAGAACGGGCACTTTCTGAAAAAGGATTTAAGCGGCATCGACATGAAAAAGCTCGTGCGCGAATACATGGGCGCTTTGGATTTCATGAAGATGTTCTTTTTGGAAAGCGACGTCGTCTTTTACGAGGACATGCTTTCCCCCGTGATGCGAAACTTGTTGAAGCAGGGCGTAATCCTGCCCGCAAATAAAATCTACCACGAAACTTTTGTGCCCCGCGCAAACGCCAGGCTCGAATGGATTAGGGCGCGCATGAAAGAGCCCTTCGACTTCTCCAAAGAGGAAACTTTCCGCCCCGACCGCAGCAAGGCAAATTGGCCGAAAAATATGCGCGAGGCCGACGAGCTTTGGGACAAGCGCATAAAATTCGACGTCCTAAGCCAAATTATAGGCTACGACAAAACCGAAGACCAAATCGCAGCGGAGCTCGACGAGGAGCCCTCTAAATCCCCCGAAAAGGAAAAAGCGGACGAAGCCTCCGCCGCCCCCAAAACATTCGAGGAAAAGCTCGAAAAGGCGAAGGCGGAAGTCTTGAAAAGGTACGAAAGCCTGATTTCAAACGCCACCAAGGACGACGCAACGGAAATCCAGGAAATCTTTTTAAACTCCCTCTCAAACCTCTACGACCCCCACACGTCTTTCCTTTCCGAATACGCGCTCGAAGAATTCGACATATCTGTGCGCAACGCGCTTGTGGGCATCGGCGCGGTGCTTTCCGAAAAGGACGGATACTGCAGCGTCGTCGAGCTTATGGCGGGCGGCCCCGCCGAAAAATGCAAGGAAATCGAGCCCGGCGATAAAATCGTGGGCGTTG
>JAFXRX010000293.1 GCA_017526045.1 Opitutales bacterium | reverse complement strand
TTTTCACGCCGCCTTCCATGCAGCGCAGGGCGAGCTTGAATTGCGCCTCTGCGTCGCCTTTATCCGCAAGAGCCTTGATTTCGCCCAAGTTTTGCGCGCAAAGAATTGAGCAGGATAACGCCAAAATAAATGCCAAAATTTTTTTCATAACGCATCAAAAAATTATTCTTTTTAAAATTTGTTTTAACGCGGAAAAATTTACCGCGCGCATCAGCGGATGTCAATTTTATTTGAGATGAAATCCTCACAATTCGAGTAAAAAACGCCTGCGCAATTTTTGCCGCCCAAAATTTTCTGGCTGCGCGACATCAGCTTCTTGCGCGGGAAAGGCGGGAAAGAAGCGCGGCGCAGACAAGAATTGCAAATAAAATTTTCAGCATGAAAAATATCTTTTCCTTTCTAAGTTTGCCAAGCATCTCTTGAGCCTCTTTCGAGCCGTTTGCAGCCGCCTTTTCAAGCCACGCTTTCGCGGTTTTCGAGTTTTTGCCCACCGCATATCCGTTAAGATAATACAGCCCGATATTGTATTGCGAATCGGCAAAATCCTGTTCCGCGGCTTTCATATACCAGTTAAAAGACGCATCCATGTCTTTTTCGACGCCGAGGCCGCTTCCATAGCAAAAGCCGAGATTGTGCTGCGCGTTGGCGCATTCCTGCTCCGCCGATTTCATATACCAGTTAAAAGCCTCGCCCAAATTCTTTTCGACGCCTTCGCCGTTTTGATAGCAAACGCCGAGATTGTTTTGCGCAATGGCATGCCCTTGCTCTGCCGCTTTTTTGTACCAATTAAAAGCCTCGCTTAAATTTTGTTCTACGCCATCGCCGTTTTCGTAGCAAAGCGCAAGATCAAATTGAGCCCTGTCGTAGCCCTGCTCCGCAGCCTTGCGATACCAATTCGCAGCCTCAACTAAATTTTTTTCTACGCCCGCGCCTTCTTCATAGCAAACTCCAAGATTATATTGAGCGCACATATCGCCTTGAGCCGCCGATTTTTCATACCAGTAAAAAGCTTGTTTATCGTCTTTTTCGACGCCTTCGCCTTTGCGATAGCGGTTGCCAAGATTGCATTGCGCATCGTGATCGCCCTGTTCTGCGGCTAAACGATACCATTTCACAGCTTCAGCGTAATCTTTTTCGACGCCCTCGCCGTTGCGATAGCAATTGCCAAGATTAAATTGTGCATCGGCATCTCCCTGTTCCGCCGCCAAGCGATACCATTTCGCGGCTTGCACATAATCTTGCTCCACGCCTTCGCCGTTGTAATAGGAATTTCCAAGATTGTATTGCGCCGATATATGCCCCTGTTCCGCCGCTTTTTTATACCAATTCGCAGCCTCAACCAAATTCTTTTCAACGCCTCTGCCGTTTTCGTAGCAAAGCGCAAGATCGTACTGCGCCCTGTCAAACCCCTGCTCGGCGGATTTTTTATACAAAGCAGCAGCTTCTTCTAAATTCTTTTCGACAACTTCGCCCCTCCTGTAGAAGCGAGCCAGGTTGCACTGCGCTTTTGCGTCTCCCTGCTCCGCCGCTTTTTTGTACCAATTAAAAGCCTCTTCCAAATTCTTTTCGACGCCATCGCCTTCTTCATAGCAAATGGCGAGATTGAATTGAGCCGAAACATTTCCCTGTTCGGCGGATTTTTTATACCAGAAAACCGCTTGCGCTTTGTCCGTTTCCACGCCCGTGCCGAAGTCGTAGCAAAGCGCGAGGTTATACTGAGCCTTCATGTAGCCCTGTTCCGCAGCCTTCGCATACCACTTGACGGCTTCGGCGGAATTTTTTTCAACGCCGCTTCCGGCGTCATAGCAAAGCGCGAGATTGTACTGCGCCCTTTCAAACCCCTGTTCCGCCGCCTTTTTATACCAGAAAAAGGCTTGTTGTTCGTCTTTCTCCACGCCCTCGCCGTTTTCGTATAAAATGCCAAGCGCATTTTGGGCATAGACATCGCCCTGCAATGCGGACTTCATATACCAGTTGAAAGCCTCTTCCAAATTCTTTTCGACGCCCTCGCCGTATTCATAGCATACACCAAGGTCGAATTGCGCATCGGCGTTCCCCTGCTCCGCCGATTTTTTGTACCAAACAAACGCCTTGTTAAAATCTTTTTCAACGCCCTTGCCTTTGTAATAGGAATAGGCAATAGAATTCTGCGCCGCCGCATAGCCTTGCTCAGCCGCTTTTTTGTACCAACTAAAAGCCTCGCTTAAATTTTGTTCGACGCCTTTGCCATTTGCAAAGCAATCCGCGACATTGTATTGGGCAACGGAGTCTCCCTGTTCCGCGGCTTTCATATACCAACTAAAAGCTTCTTTGGGGTCTTTTTCAACGCCGTTGCCGTTTGCATAACAAACGCCGAGATTGTTTTGCGCGAAAACGTGCCCTTGCTCCGCCGCCTTGCGGTACCAATTAACAGCCTCGCCCAAATTCTTCTCGACGCCCTCGCCAAAGTCGTAGCAGCAGGCGAGATTAAATTGAGCCTCGGCGTCTCCGGTTTCGGCGAGAGCCCTTATTTCGCCGAAGCTCTTATTGCGCGAAACCGCGCACGAACAAGCCAAAAGGCATGATGCCTTTCCCGCGTTTTCAACGCAGAGCGCGGAGCAAAAAAATGCGCAAACAAATATTAAAATTTTCCACATAAAAATCAGTTCGTTTTAATTTATGAATAAATTTTATTAAGCGCAAAGCGGCTGTCAAATTCTTTCAGTTTTCCCATGTTTTGCGAAAAATTTTTCCAATTTCGCGCCAAAAAATCCCAAAAATTTGTCAACCCGCCCAAAAAAATAAAAATTTTTTTAAAAAAGTGGAAAAATTTTCCAAAAAATTGTTGACAGTGGGGAAAAATGGGTGATTATGGTAGGAAATGGGTGAAAAATATTGATACTGCCATGTCAACCAACCGCACAGCCAGACCTCTATTCATGGGCGAATACTCCCGCCCAATGGACGACAAGCGCCGTCTGACTGTGCCTTCGAAGTGGCGGTTCTCGGGCGACGACGGCGAAAGCGCGTATCTTGCCCTGCCCAACCCGAACGGTTCTATCACGCTCTATCCTCCGGAAATGACCGAAAAGCTCTATGAAAAGGTCTCCCAAATGGGTATGGCAAACCAGGACAGGCAAAGGGTGCTCTTAAATATTTTCAGAAAAGGCGAAAGCCTCGGCTGCGACAAGCAGGGGCGCATTTCGCTGACGGAAAAGCTCACTGCATATGCGGAAATTTCCAAAGAGACAATTTTAATAGGCAATCTGACGACTTTTCAGATTTGGAATCCCGAAAAGTTTGAAGAATGGTCGAAAAAGGAAGGCGGCGAAAGCGTCGAGGACGTCCTATCCGAGCTTGGAATTTAACCGAACACAACATGCAAAACTTATCCAGACTGCTAATATCAACAGGCACACTCTCCTCCACAAAAGAAGACCCCCGCTCGGCTTGGCAATATTTTGAGCTCCCGCCTTCGCAGCTGAAAAAGCAAAAAGAGGCGCGCCGCAAAAAAACCAACTTGTTCAAAGCCTTTTTAGATGTATTCAAAATGCCCTGAAAGTCTCCCCCCTTCCGGTAAAATCGGACACGAACCCGTACTCAAAGACGAGGCTTTAAGGCTGTTTGCGCCGAAAAACGGCGAAAAATACATCGACTGCACTTTCGGCGGCGGCGGGCACTCCCGCGCGATTTTGCAAAGCGCGGACTGCTCGCTTCTGGCTTTCGACCGCGACCAAGACGCCGCGCAGCGCGCAAAAAAATTCGCGGAGGAATTTCCGCAAAGATTTCAATTTATCGGAGAGCCATTCTCCAAACTGAACGAACTAAAAACATCGGGATACGCCGGGGTGCTTATGGATCTCGGCGTATCCTCATTCCAGCTCGACGAGGCCGAGCGCGGCTTCTCGCTCAAAAGCGAGGGGCCTCTCGACATGCGAATGGACACCTCAAAAGGCATCACAGCCATTGAGCTCATACGCCAAACCCCCCTCAAAGAGCTCGAGGAAATCCTGCGCGGCTACGGCGAGGAGCCCCGCTACAAAAAAGCCGCCCGCGCCATAAAAGACGCCGAAGGCTCGCTCAACACAACCCTCGATTTGGCGAATTTAATCGAAAAAACCCTCGGGCGCAACCCGCGCTCTAAAATCCACCCCGCCACACTGACTTTCCAGGCTCTGCGCATTGCCGTAAACGGCGAGCTTTTAGAAATCGAAAAAGCCCTGCCCGCGGCGTTCGAGCTGCTTGCGCCCAACGGAGTCTTGGCGGTCATCTCGTTCCACTCGCTCGAAGACAGGATTGTAAAAAAATTTTTCAAAAAGATGGCGGGGCTGCCCGAAGACCGCTTCGACAGCTCCTTCGTCCAAGACCGCGTAAAGCGCGCCGAGCTTTTGACGCGCAAGCCGATTTGCGCCTCGGACGCCGAAATTTCCAGAAACCCCCGCTCGCGCTCCGCAAAGCTGCGCGCAATTAGAAAGCTGTAAAAAAATGAGAAACAAGACAGTGTTTTTATCCCTAATATTTCTTCTGAGCCTCGTCGTGGCAGGCGGCAGTTTTGGCAAGTCGTTTTTGATGCGCGAATGCTCCAACATCGCAAAGGAAATGAAGCGCGCCGAAAACAGCCTGCGCGCCCTCAACCGCGAAAACGACTATTGGGACGCCGAAATCGCCAAAGTGCACGCCCCCGCGTTCCTGCGCGAAAAGGCGGGCGCAAGGCTCGCGCCGCCGCCCTCGGACAGGCTCGTCCTCGCCTATCAAATTACCGAAATTCTGCCCGACGGGCAAAAGAGCACAAAGCGCATGCTCGCGCGCAGGCAGGGTTCGCAAAAGACGCTTAGAACAGCCCAAAGATGAGAATATCGCCCTTCATATCAAAGCGAAGATACATGGCGCTGTGCCTTTGCACGGCGGCGTTTTTTTGCGTAATGGTATGGAAGCTTTACGATTTGCACGTTGTCGAGGCCCCGAAGAGCCGCGAAAAAGTTTCGAGCCAGAGGCAGGTTGTTAGAATCATAAACGCAAAGCGCGGCAACATAACCGACTCCCGCGGCAACCTGCTCGCCTCCTCGCGCCCTGTCATCGACCTTGGCGTCGACCCCGAGGCCATCGGCGAAATTTGGGATGGCCCCGACACGCGCGAAAAGCTCGAAAAAATGTCCAAAATTTTGAACATCCCCCTGCCCGAAATTTTGGAAAAATGCAAAAGGCATGAATACGCGGACAAGTCCGGCAAAACGCTTAAAGTGCGCTGGAGGCTGATAGGCACAATCGAGGAAAACGTCTACGAGGAAATTTCCGCGCTCAAAATTTACGGGATAAAGGGCGACAGAAAATACGTCCGCAGCTACCCCTCGGAGGCTCTCGCCTGCCACGTCATCGGCTTTGTGAACAAGGAGGGCGTCCCCGTAAGCGGCATAGAAAGCTCCGCAAACTGGTATTTGAAAGGCCAGGAAGGCTGGATTCAGGGCGAAAAGGACGCGCGCAGGCGCGAGATTGCCCATTTCAGGACGCGCGAAGTCCCGCCGGTCGACGGGATGAACATAGAGCTTTCCATCGACATAATCATCCAGGAAATGGCGAACCGCCAGCTCCAAAAAATCGTCGAAAATTTCCATCCCGAAAACGCCTCAATAATCGTAAGCGACCCCGCAACGGGCTTTATTTTGGCGCTTGCAAACTACCCCGCTTTCGACCCCAACAACTACAACCAATACCCGCTCGAAAACCTCAAAAATTTCGCAATCTCCTCGCAAATCGAGCCGGGTTCGACCTTCAAAATCGTCCCGATTTCCGCGGCTCTTAACGAAGACCTCGTAACGCAGGACGACACCTTCGACTGCGCCGCCCCCACTTTGACCTACCGCGGCAGAATTCTAAAGCTTCCGCCCGACGACCACCCCGCGGGAATTTTGAGCGTTCGCCAAATCGCGGAGCAAAGCTCAAACCGCGGCTCGGCGCAGCTCGGCGCAATGCTCGGCGACCAAAAGCTTTTCGACTACGCAAAACAGTTCGGCTACGGCTCAAAAACGGGGCTCGGGCTCTCGGGCGAAATCAACGGCTTTTTGGCAAGCCCGAAAAACTGGGACGGCCTTACCATAACGCGCCTTCCCATGGGGCACGCAATCGCCGCGACCCCGCTGCAAATCCACTGCGCAATGGCGACAATCGCGAACCAGGGCGTCTATATGCAGCCGCAGCTCATACGCAGGGTTTATTCTGAAAACAGCCCAGAGGAAATCGTGTTTGCGCCGAAGAGGCTAAGGCAGGTAATAAGCCCCAAAACCGCCGCGGTCATGTGCGACATTTTAACAGACGTTACAGAAAAAGGCACTGGCAAAAACGCGCTCGTAAAAGGCTTCAAAGTCGCGGGCAAGACCGGCACGGCGCAGAAAATAATAAACGGCAAATACAGCAAAAAGCAGCACGTCGGCTCGTTCACCGGATTTTTCCCCTCCGACAGGCCGCGCCTTGTAATAACGGTAATCGTCGACGACGCGCACCGCGAAAACGGCCGCCCGGGCTACGGCTCCGTGGTCGCCGCCCCCGCGTTTGCAAACATCGCAAGGGAGGCTGCAAGCTATTTGGGAATTCAAACGGACGAAGAATTTGAAAACATCATAGCACTGAAAGACTGGTAAATGATCGGGTTTAAAAATTTGGCAAGCTTAATTTGTCTAACTCCGCGCGGCGGGCTTTCCTTCGCGCAGGCGGACGGCGGCGCAAGCGCGTTCACCGTCGAAATGCTCGCAAACGCGATAAAATGCAGGAAGCTTACGGGCGACAAAAATACGGAGATAAAGACGCTTTCAAACGACAGCCGAAGGGTCGTCGCGGGAGCCGCGTTTTTCGCCGTCTCGGGCGCGAACACCGACGGCAATTTGTACATCGACCAGGCTGCGCGGCGCGGCGCGGTGGCGATAATTTCCGAACGCCCCGCCCCCGAAAAATATTTCCCCGCCGCCTGGCTTCAAGTGGACGACATAGCAACCTCCATGGCGATGGCATCGAAGGCTTTTTACGAAAACCCCGACGAGCACTTGTCGATTTTTGCCGTTACCGGCACAAACGGCAAGACGAGCGTAACCTGGCTCATCCAGCACATCCTAAACGAAATCGGGCAAAAGTGCGGGCTAATCGGCACAATCCAGTACGACCTCGGCGGCCGCTGCCTGCCCGCCGCGCGCACGACCCCCGAAGCGCTCGAAACCTACGCAATGCTCCACCAAATGCGCCGCGCAAAATGCAAGGCGGCGGCGATTGAGGTAAGCTCGCACGCAATCGCGCAAAAACGCGTGCAGGGCATAGAAATCGACTGCGCATGCTTCACTAACCTAACCCAGGACCATATCGACTACCACCTCGACATGCAGTCCTA
>JAFXRX010000292.1 GCA_017526045.1 Opitutales bacterium | reverse complement strand
GTAGGATTTTTTTTGCGCGGACAGGCTCGTTTTTATGCTTGCGCACTCGCCCTTGAATTTGCGCGCGCCGCCGAAGAAGAGCTCGATTTCATCCCCCTCTTCGAATGCGAATTTATTTTGCGACGAAATCCTGAGGCAGTCGCATGCAAGCGATCGCAGCTCGAGAATTGCCGAAGTCGCGCTTAAATCCGCGAAATCGGCGTTTGCCGCGTTTATTGCCAAGCTCCAGCCGCCGTTTCTCATATTTGCCGCCTGATGTTTTGAAGCTGCGAGGCTGCCTCCTCGAGCTTTGAGTTTATCTCGGAGATTTCCCTTTCGAGAAGCTCTATTTGCCGCTGCATTTCCGCAATCATTTGCGTCAGCTCTCTTTCGATGTTTTCCAGTTCGCTTTCCATGTTTACTCCTTTGCCATTGCCGCCTCGAATTCGAGAAGGTGCTTTGTTGCGCGCCCCTCGACGGAAGCCCTGCATTTTGAAAGCGCGGCCCCCTCGACTTTAAAAGACTTTTGGCTTTCGCCCTCGCCGAAGAAAATTTCCAAGTCGGCGGCGGACGCGCCCGCGACGCCCCTTAGAAACTCGATGCAAAACTCGTCCGCCGCGGCGGGGCTTTTGTGCGAATTTTCCACGCCGAAGGAAACCGAGCATACGCAGTTGCCCATGTCGGAGACGATGGCGTTTTCAAAACCGATAGCCTTGTCGGTTTGCAGGGTTTTTTTAATCGAGAGCGAAAAATTCGACGGCGGATTTTCCGAATTGCATATGTAAAAATTTGCGTATTTGATTTTCATGATACTACCCCAGTACGGATTGCGTTGTGAAGTTTAAGACAAGCGCGCTTAAATTCGCGCTTTTGGTTTCGGCGCGCGCCCAAGGCGAAGTTTGCGCGATTTGCACTTTGCCGTAGCCGCATTCGGCGGGGGCAATCCAGTTGTGCAGGGCTCTTGTCGCGCTTTCCGCGATTGCGCATATTGAGGGCGAGTGCTTTGCGGCGGAGTCGTCCCTCTCTATTAAAATCTGCAGATTCACCTTTGAGAACACGGGGCCCGCGGCGTATTTTGACGCGCTCTGCGGCATCGGGATTTTCACCGTAATTCTTACCCCGCACGCCGACGCCGTTTTTATCGCGGGGGCTTTCGCGCTTTCCATTGCGATGTCGGCGACGGCGAAATCTCCTATTGAAAGAAGCCTGCGGGCGACCGCCTCCTGCAATTTTTCTATTTCTGAAAAAGCCATCACAACCCCTCCATAGTGTTTGCGGAAAAATTTTGCCTGCGGCTTTTTACGACGCTTGCGGCCTTTGCCTGCGCGGTTTTAATGCCGCAAATAGGGCGGCTTACGGGCAGCTTTCCCTCGGCGACCCTTTTCAATGTCTCGCGCGCGAGGTCGGCGCGTTTTGAAATCGGCTGCGGCATCGGCATGTCGGGCAGGCGGGCTTGCAGCGCTTCCAATGCCAGGCTCAGGGCGCAGGCTTTGAGCTCGGGCGGAATGCGCGAGTGGTCGGCGTCGAGCAAATTTATTTGCCCGGCGGAAATTTCCGCGCGGATTCTTGAAACCACTGAGGCTATGACGTCTTCTGATATGTCCCTGCCGGGGCTTGCAAGCTCGGCGGCTTTGAGGATTTCAAGCTGCGGCTTGTTGAGCGCGGCTTCCAAATCGGCATGGTTTATTTTTATCCAGTTCATATTTTTTTAATGCCCCCGGGGGCGCACTGCTGCGTGCGCCGCGCCGGGATTTTTTTTAGGAGTTGGAGATTTCCAGGGCGCGCGCGCCGAGCGCGCTTGCCGCGACGATGCTCGAATAGTGCTCGACTGTGATGTCGGTGTACTTTGAGTGCTCTTCCAGATACACTTTGAACGCCGTGCCCTCCGAGCTTGGAGTGTAGAAGCGCTTGAGGTTCGAGGGCTCGTCTTTCGAGACGCCGCCGAACGCGCAAAACGCGAATATTTTGTTCGAGGCGATTTTTGCCTTTTGCGAGGGCGTCTGCTGGTAGCGCGCCGACATTACCTTGCAGCCGTCGAGCATGAACTTTGCCGCAAGCTCGCCGGGATTGAGAGCGCTTGCCCTGAGCGCGACCGCGGTCGACTGGCTTTCGAGGCTGTCGAGGCGCATCGCCCAGGCGTCTTCGCCGAACAGGATTCTGTTGGGGCGCACACCGCTTTCGTCCGCGCAGAGCGAGAGCATTGCGCGTATGTCGGAGTCGGGGTTCGCGGAGGAATCCCATACAGCCGGGCTGTCCGAGGTTTTTGCGATGGTCTCAAGAGCCGCAACCGCGCGGCGCAGCTCGTTGCGCAGAAGCCGCTGCAGGAGGATTTGCGTATATCTTTCCTGCCAGTCGTCGTCGGCGACCTCGTCGTGGTCGACCCTCATCGTCAGCCCCTTGTTCAGGGTTTTTTCGTTGACGCTTTCGCCGCTGTAGCGCACGCGCTTGAATTCCGAGCCGATTGCGCGCAGGTCGTCGCTTTCCGAATAGAAAGCCTCGGCGTTGTCGGCCCTCTTGAATTCGAAACGCCTGCCCACGGGGATTGCGGGGGCGATGAAGTCGAGGATTTTTGATATGTCGCTGTCCTGCCAGCCGACTGTGAATGCCGTAAGGGCTTCGGAGTAGGTTGCGGCGTTGAATTTGCTTTGCGGTGCGGGTGTTATGTCTTCCATTTTTAATTTTCTCCTTTTAAGAATTTCTTACGACCATCCAGTTGATGAGCGTCGAGTTGTCCGCGCCGTTAGAGTCGAGCGTGAACGCTATGCGGCTGTTTTCGGCGTCGATTGCGGCCTTGACGGAGGTTTCGTTTGCGCCCGCCTGCGCCAGAACAGCGAACGCGCAGTCGCCCTGCTTGATGCCCGAGATTGTCAGCGAATCCGACGTCGCCGCGCCGCCCGCCCAAGTATGCAGGCCGCACGCGAGAATTTCGTACGCCTTCATGCCGAAGCCCTGCGGGTCGACTTCGACAACGCCTCCGCCCGATGCGGAAGAAAGCGCGACGCCGACTTTGTGGCAGCCCGGCGCGATTGAGGCGGAAACTTTCCCTCCGTTTGCGGTGTAGAGGATGTCGCCTTCGCTGACGGAGCCGCTTGCAATGCAGATGACGGAGCTTTCGGCGCAGCCCGGCAGGACGACGTCGAGGATTTCGCCCTTTTCGCCGCAGTCGGAGCATACGCCAAGCGGGGCGTCGGCGGCGTCGGCGACGGCGATGCCGCCTTCGCTTGCCTTGACAATCAGGTTTGCGCTTTCGATGTTCTCGCCCGCGGAGCGGGTGATTCTGCC
This sequence comes from Opitutales bacterium, assembly GCA_017526045.1. Classification (GTDB taxonomy): domain Bacteria; phylum Verrucomicrobiota; class Verrucomicrobiia; order Opitutales; family Intestinicryptomonadaceae; genus Intestinicryptomonas. The sequence goes on along the minus strand of JAFXRX010000292.1, from coordinate 5,081 downwards.
CGAATGCGTGCCCTCGGCGATGTTGCAGAAGGCGTGTTTTTTGAGCGCGCCGAAGAGGCGCGGAATTTTATTTTTTATCTTTTTCATTTTGTTTTCCTTTTATTTAGAAGAGGCTATGTCCGCCTCAAATTTGCCTGAAAGAGTTTGCGCCGTAATATTTGCGGCGCGCCTGCGCGAAGCTTGAAGCGTAGTCGATTCCGGTTTCGCGCGACAGCCGCGAGGCCATTGCGGCGATTTCGAATGCGGAGGGCTTTGCGCCGAGCCTTGCGATGTTTTCGTCGATGTTTTCGCTTTTTATGCGCGAGGCTTGGTTTGAAATTTCCGCGGCTTTTTCCGCGCAGCGGGCGATTTTTTTCGAAACAAGAAAGAGCGAATTTTTCGCGTTTTTTATTTGCGAAAGCGGGGCTTTTGCGCATTGCCTCGCAGCCAGAATTTCCCCGCTTTGCGGAATGTTGGGGCTGTCCGTAAGCCCCGCCGAAATCAGCCTTACGGGGCGGAAAAACCCGCCGCCGAGATCCTGCATCTGCCAGCGCGCGGAGAGGCTTCTTAATCCCGAGTTCGCGATTTTAAAAAAAGCGTCCCCAGCGTACCTTGCGCAGATTGCAATGCCCTGCGGCGTTATGCAAATGCGCTCGATTCTGCCGACGGGGCGAAGCTCCGGGCGTTTGCCGCCGTCGTCGGGGTGGCCGATGTAAATCGGCAGCCCGCCGAAAATCCGCGCAAAGCTCCATAAAAAATTTTTGCGCATTTTTTTTGCTGCGGTCTCGTCGACAACCTGCATGCCGCGCGGGTGCGGCCAGTTGCCGAAGGGGCAGAGCAGCTGCAAGATTTCCGTGGAGGCCGCGCGCATTTTAATGCTCCTCCTTTAGCGGGAAGCCGAAGCGTTTTGCAAGCTTGAGCGGGTCGGGCTTCAGCCCGATTTTCGCAAGCCTCTCGATTACCGAAAGCTCCGAGAGGTGCGTCTCGTAGTCGGGAAGCCTCAGCACGAATTTTGCGAGCGGCTTCACTTCGCCGAAGGCGAGCCTGATTACGGTTTTGTCCACCTGCATGTTCAAAGTCTGCGCGATGTTTTCGGCGTCGTCCTCCTCGATGAGCGAGCTTTCGTACCATTGCGAAGTCGAGCCCAGCGCGCTTTCGCCGCCGATTGTTGCGAGGTCGCCGCCGCGCCAGAGGGCGCAGAGCATCCTGTCCATTCTTTCGACGAGCTGCGGGTAGGGCAGCGCGCCGCGGCTTGAAAGGTCGATTGCCTCGATGTCCGTCCCCTGCGAAAACACCGCGTGGAATTCCGCGCCGAAGTCGCTTGCGGCCTTGCAGGCGGCGTCCCACTGCTCGCTGCCGGGGTACGCGTCGGTCTTTGCCTTGACGCCTGGCATGCCGTTTCTTTCGCAGTAGATTAGCCAGTCGCGCAGCGTGAGGTGCTTGAAGATGTAGGCGACGGAGCTTGGCAGCATCAGCCCGTCGGAAGTTGTTATAAGCCATTCGCCCTCGTTTAGCTCGACGCCTTCGGAGAGCTGCCCTTCGCGCTCGAGCAGGCGCAATTTCCCCGAAGTGTTTTCAAACATCCAAAGCGGGTAGTGCGTGAATTTAGCGCAAATCGAAGAGCCATCGCGCCTGTACTGCACCTTGTGCGCGGCGTACTTCATGCCGACTGCGTTCATCATTTGCGCGATTAAAAGCCTGAGGCCCCCGCGCTCGTTTGCGTCGGAAAAATTTTCGGCTTCTATCGACGAGTAAAAATCCCTCAAAACCCTTGCGTGCTCTTTTGCAACTTTGCTGTCCTCGATTTCGACGACTTCGCCGTCGAGGCGCGCCACGCATTTGCGGCGCTTTAAAAAGAGGCCGCTAATAAGGTCGTCGCGGGCGGCGATTGCCTCGAAAATTCTCGCGGCTGCGCCGAGCCTTCCGCTTTCAAAGGCTTCGAGGGCGCGGGCGAGAGTTTCGGGTTTTAGGTTTCTGATTGCGCCTGCGCTTGTTCTGCGCGGCATGACAAGGTTTGATAGTTTTGCGTTCATGATGCGCAAACTATATCGCATATCAAATCGCGGGGCAAATTTACTTTGGAAATCTTTGATGGAGTCGGAATGTTTGATATTTTTGAATTGGAAAAATTGTGTTTGAATTTTCCGCCAAAATATGGAGTATTGGCGCATATGGAAAATGCCGCGCAGCAGATTGCAAACCTCAGAAAAACGCTCGCCGAATACGAGAGGCTTTACCGCGTCGAAAACGCCCCCGCCATAAGCGACGCCGAATACGATCGCCTCCTGCGCAGGCTGCGCGACCTCGAGGCGGCGCATCCCGAATTTTACGACGAAAATTCGCCCACGCAAAAAGTCGGCGACGACTCTTCAAGCGGCTTTGAAAAGCGCGCCCACCTCTCTAAAATGCTAAGCCTGGACAACGCCTTCACGCTCGAGGATTTAAGGGAGTTCGACGAGCGCCTGCGCAAGGCGGTAAGCGCGCGGGGCGATTTGAAATATGTCGTCGAGCCCAAAATCGACGGCGCGGGAATTTCGGCAGTCTACGAAAATGGAAAGCTCTCGCGCCTTCTTACGCGCGGCAACGGCAGCGTCGGCGACGACATCACATGCAACGTTTCCGTCATAAAAAACATTCCGCTTGCCCTGAATGGCGACAGCATCCCCGAGCTTTTGGAGGTGCGCGGCGAGGCTGTCATGGCAAATTCGGAGTTTGAAAAAATCCGCGCAGCCCAGGAGGAGGAGTTTGCAAGGCAGCTCCAGGCTCAGTTCGAGGGCTCAGGGGAGGCTCCCGCCGAGCAAAAAAAAGCCCAGCTTTACGCAAACCCGCGCAACCTGACATCGGGCACTTTAAAGCTGCTCGACAAAAGGTTCTTTCCGAGCGCTCGCTGATTGCGACATTTTATTCGATAGGCAAAATCGAAGGCGGCGAAATTCTCTTCCAGAGCGATCTTGCCCGATACCTGAAATCCCTGGGCTTGCCGTGCATGCAATGGTACAGAATTGCTTTTGGCATAGACGAAGTCTATTCGAAAATTTTGGAGCTCGACGAGGAGCGCAGGGGCTTTGACTTCAACACCGACGGCGCAGTCGTGAAGCTCGACGACATGTCGCTTTACTCCCTCGCGGGCTGGACGAGCAAGTTCCCGCGCTGGGCGACCGCCTGGAAATACAAGCCCGCCCGCGCCAAGGCGCGCATTTACGATATAACGCTGCAGGTCGGCAGAACGGGCGCGATAACGCCCGTCGCGGAGCTTGAAGACGCGCAGTTCGAGGGCGGGCGCAGGCCCGTGCAGCTTTCGGGCACGAACGTCTCGCGCGCGACTTTGCACAACTTCGACGAAATCGCGCGCAAGGACATCCGCATAGGCGACGTCGCCGAAATCGAGAAGGCGGGGGAAATCATCCCCGATGTTGTGCGCGTGCTGCCCGAGGAGCGCAAGCCAAACAGCGTGTCATACAAAGCCCCGACGCATTGCCCCGAATGCGGCGCGCCGCTTGTGCGCAGCATAGAGGAGGCTGTTTTAAGGTGCATAAATCCCGAATGCCCCGAGCAGATGCGCAGGCGCATAATCCACTTTGCCTCGCGCGGCTGCATGGATATTGACGGGCTTGGCGAGGCGGTCGTCTCGCAGCTTGCGCAGCTTGGGCTTGTAAAAAATTTCGCCGACATCTACTCGCTTAATTCCGAGGCTTTGTACCGCATAAAAAACTTCAAGCAAAAGTCGGTTGAAAATTTGCTTGGCGCGATAGAGGAAAGCAAGACGCGCGAGCTCTGGCGGCTCATCGCGGGGCTCGGCATTCCATACGTCGGCGAGCGCGCGGCGAAGGATTTTGCGCTTGCGTTCAAAAGCCTCGATTCTTTTATGGCTGCGGACATGAAGGCTCTTTCCGACATATCGGGGGTGGGCGAGCGCATTGTTTTTTCGGTCTTGGAGTTTTTCAAAAGCGGGGAGAATTTGCGCATAATAAACCGCCTGAAAGAAAGCGGGCTGAATTTAAAAGTAGAGGAGTCCGCGCAGTCGGCGGCGTTCGGCGGCAAAATTTTTGTGCTTACGGGAACTCTCAATTCCATGGGCAGAAGCGACGCAAAGCGCCTCATCGAATCCTACGGCGGCAGGGTCGGCTCGGGCGTTGGGAAATCCACCGACTACCTCATAAGCGCGAGCGAAAATTCAACAAAGCTTAGCAAGGCGCGCGAGCTCGGCGTGAAAATTCTAAGCGAGGTGGAATTTTTGGAAATGCTCAAGGCAGCCGAAAATTCCGCGGGCTTCGGCGTGAAAGCGGACGAAAAGGAAACTAAAAAATCCGAAAATAATTCGGGCGCGAAAAATTCCGGCGGAGGGCAAATGTCGCTTTTCGATTTTTAAAAAACTCAAAAAAATCGCCAAAAAAATCCGCCGAAAAAAAACGGCGGATTTTTTCGCGTTTTGGATTGTAAAATTTATTCGTCCAAGAGCTTTGACTTTAAGCCCGCCTTCATGCAGAGCGCGTAGATTATTGCGCCCGCGAAGAATGAAATTACGGGGTTGAAAAGCAGCGATTCAAGGTATCCGAACATCGGCAAAACTCCGATTGCAAAGCCGATGGCCCATGCAATCCAGCCCGCGGGGTTGAAGCCCGCCCTCGCGCCGGACCACTTGCCGCCCGAGAGCAAATAGTCGGCAGCCAGCATGCCGCAAATCGGGGCGAAGCTCGCGCCAAAGAAGTTGAACACTTTGTCGGCATGCTCCGCAACCCCCGTAACTGCGAGGATTATAGCGGCAATGCCGCCCACTGCCACAGATGCGTTTGCGTTGATTTTAGGCAGCATCGTCTTGAAGGAGTTTGCCGCAATCATCGCCGAGAAGCACGCCGCGGGGAATGCCGCAAGAGCCAGCAGGAACATGCAGATTTTGCCCGCGGAAGAGCCGAGGACAAATGGCATTACTGCCGTTGCGTTGAGGGTGGACTTGCCTTCGGAAACGAGTTTTGCCGCAGTTTCCTTGTCGCCGTACGCGCCCGCCACAATCACGATTGCCGCAACCGCAGTCAAAATCATGAACAATGTTATGCCTACCAGGCCGCCCCAGCGGACGTCGCTTTTGTTTCTTGCGCCCGTTG
>JAFXRX010000291.1 GCA_017526045.1 Opitutales bacterium | reverse complement strand
GCACAGTTCTATCCTGCGCGCGGCGGATTGGGCTTTGGTCGAACGCCCCGCCTATGCGCAAAATCATATCCTTGTTCCAGTCGGGGGCGTAGGCTATGCCGGCGCTGACGCGGTGGGTGTTGTGCCAGTTTTCGGCGGTGTGGTGAATCATCGCGCCCGTGTCGCTATTTTTGATGTCGAGGTTTTGGAAGCAGCCCCACCATGTGAAAGTGTAAGCCGCCATTACCGTAAACTGGTTCCAAAAATCGTCGCGGAACTTGTAGGAGGCGCCGATATTGAGGTTCGACGGAAGCGTGAGGTTTGCGTAAGCGTTTTGGCGGTTTGCGATGCCGAACATCGGGTTTGATGTGTTGGCGTAGCCTTCGACCTTGTGCTTTATTTGGTAGCGGTAGGATATGCCTATTCTGCCCGTTTCCAAAAACTTTGCAGTCGCGCCGACGTTGAAGCTGCCCGACCAGCTGTAGGCGTCCACCTTCGTCTTGGCATCGATGCCGCCGTAGGGGAGGCCTTCCTGCGGAATGAACGTGTATGATGTCAGCTCCGCGTGGAAGTAGTCCGCAGACGCGCCGACGCAGATTGAGAGCCAGTCGTTGACTTTGTAGGCAAGCGACGGATTTATTTGGATGTCCATGATGTCGCTTCTTACGCCGTCGTACCTGCCCCTGAACTCGTCGTTATAGCAGGTTTCCAGCCCGAAAGGCGCGGTTACCGAGAGGGTCAAGGCAAAATCCTCGCCCAATTTCCTGACCCAAAAGACGTTTGGCACGACCGCCAGCTCGCCCGCGCTGCCGCCCGAAGTTCCCGGGGTGGGGTAGGTTTGCCCGTCGGCAAAGCTCGTGTGGGTGGCTGTGCCGTGGAATTTCATTATAGGATATATTATGGAGAGGGCGGCGTCGATTTTGTTGTCGCTTTCCACAAAAAACGCAGCCGACGGATTCCAGTAGGCTGCGGTTGCATCGTTGTTAGTGTTTGTTGTCGCTCCGGAAAGAGCGGTGCCGAGGTTTGATGCGCCTTGCTCGAGAACCTGGAAGCCTGCGCCCCAAGCCTGTGCAGCCGAAACAAGCATCGCCACCGCAATGAGTGTGTTTCTTGATTTCATTGTTCTTATCATATTATGGTTAGCTTGACGGCATTTATTAAATGCCGCGTTAAAAAATAAAGCAGTCAAAGTTAGACTAAAAACTCGGTTTTGAAAGAAAAAAATGCAAAAATTTGCAAAAATTCGCATAAAAAACGCCCGTTTTTCGAAAATTTATATATAAACGGAGAATTTTTATAAAAAACGCCGCAAAATCTTTTCGGGGCAAAAAAAGATTTTTTATTGTGAAAATTATTGCAATTTTTTGCGCGAGGGCGGAGAATGCGCGGAAAAATAGGAATGGAATTTATGACAATCGACATCGAACAAAAGAACGGAGTTTCGGTCGCCGCCTTGAAGGGCAGGCTCGACGTAATCACTGCATCCGAATTGGACAAGGCTTTCAATGAAATTGTGGAAGGCGGCGCAAGAAAGGTGCTGTTTGATTATGAGCAAATTATTAATTGTAGATGATGAAATCAATATCAGGGCTGTTGTCAGAGAATATGCAGAATTTGAAGAATATGAAGTAGATGAGGCGGAAAACGGCATGGAAGCTGTG
>JAFXRX010000290.1 GCA_017526045.1 Opitutales bacterium | reverse complement strand
ATTTCCGAAACGTACTTGTCCTTGCCATCGCTCCAAGCAAGCTTCAAGAGCCCCGTACCGTTTTTGTTCCACTTGTAAGAATACGTTCCGCGGGTTTCGCCGCAGATAAAATTCTTCTTGTCAAGAAGCGTTATCACATCGCCGCCAATAATTATTGGCTCATTTAGCGGCAAAGTTTGCAAAGCGTCTTTTACGGAAACTTCCATGTCGGCGTCGGTGAATGTTCCATTAAATTCGCCGTATTTTTTGTCGTACAAATCCAAGTAAAATATGCCGTCTTGCTCGTCAAATTCGAGCGTGCCCGTGTAGGCAAGCGAAACTGTGTTGAGCTTTGTTATCGGATCATCGTCAGTGTAGAGCTTGAACTTCAAGCTGACTGTGGCTTTCGTCGGGCTTGTGCGCTTGTACGACCACGAAGGATTGCTTACTGCAAACTCTTCGCAGGCGAGTTTTAACGCGGTTTTGCCGACAAATACCAAATCCAAATTTAACTCGCCAAAATCGCTGTCGGCGTAAATTTTTATTGCGCGCGCCGCAAAATCAGCAGGCAGCGGGCATTGGCGAATGTCCAAAACAAACTCCGAAGACTGCGATTTTACATCGCCATTATAGACTTCGCAAAAGTAGCTGTCCTGGCTTTCGAGGGGCTTTTTGATTGAATATGTCGCCTTTGTAGCACCCTTGATTGGCAGGCCGTTTTTGTACCACTGATACTTTATTTTGAAGCCCTTGGCGGTTGCTTTTAAGTCTATGGGATAATCTTCGTAAGCGACGACTGTCGAGCCTTCAAACGGCAAGACGGCCTTGTTTTGCAATACTTCTACTCCCTCGACCTTCGGGGCTTCGCGGACTGTAAACTTTGCGGAAGCCGAATTGACAGAACTGCCGTCATTGTAAACGCGGCAACGATACATCGCCCCGTCCAAACTCGGGTCGGATTCCGGAATGTAGGTTGCGCTTGTTGCGCCTTCAATTACAGCCCAAGTCTTGCTGCCGTCGCGGGAAATTTCCCACTGGTAAGAGAGATTGTCGCCAGTTGCCGAAACCGTAAAGCCCGGGTTTGCAACGCCCTCAAACGCCTCAACCGCTTTTATGTTGCCTGTAATTTTTGCGGGCAATTTTACGGAAACAATCGTGCTTGTAGATGTTCTAACCGTTTCGCCGCCGATTGAAACTTCACAATAATACTGCCAGCCAACCATACCCACTTTCGGCGTAATGACAACCTTCGCGGCGCTGCCGGCTTTCACAAAGCCCTTGCCGTCCTGCTTGTCGGCAAACCATGCGTAAGAGAGCTTGCTGTTGTTTCTTTCGCGGGCGACGACTTCGAGCGTTGTCTTTGTGTTTTCATAAAGATTTACAGACGCCTCGGGCTCTTCGTCTATAAAAATTTCCGCAACCAAAAGCGTTGCCGATTTGCTTGTAAGGCGCGTAATTTTATTTGAAACGATACATCTGTAAACGCCTTCGTCATCATAAGATACGTTTTTAAAAGCCAGCGTCGGAGCGGTTTCCCCGCCAATATCCGCCCATTCGCCGTCTAAAAGTTTTTGCCACTGGTAGTTTGCCGCGCCTTTTGCCGAAACCTCCAATGTCGCGGGCTTCCCCACATAAACATTCGTGTTTGCGGGCGATTTAACAATGGATATGGGTTCTACATATTCGAAGGCTCCGATTGTGCAAGGAAATGCCCTTTCCACTCCGCGCGCGTCGGTTTCGGGCGTATATTCATCGGCAAGTCCCGCGCCTATTGCGGGGCTTTTTGCCAATACCGGAATGGTTTGCACCTTGCCGCCGTAATCGCCCAATTTTCCGAACAAAGGATCTTTATTTATTATGTTTTCGCCGCTTTCGTATCCGCCCTCTACTATGCTGTTTTTCACATCCGACCTCGACTGCGAATCAGTATTATATATTGACGACGAATTTTTCCAAATTATGCAGTTTGTAATCGTCGAGAACGAAGTTCTTTCGTTGCAAACTCCGCGATTATTTTCGCTTATCGTGCAGTTTACAATCGCAGGGGACGAGTTATCATAGTTGAGAACGCCCATGTCATTATCAATTATCGTGCAGTTTGTTATTATGGGCGACGAGAAAATATTGGAAATGCCGTATTCGCGGTTTCCGATTAGCAGACAGTTTGTTATTATTGAAACAGAAGGTATTGAAGCAAAAGACGAGTTAACAATGCCGACTTTATTTCCGCTGAGCGTGCAGTTTTTTATCGTGGAAGTGGAATTAAAGTTGCTAATGCCGTAGTCATTATTTTCGCTTATCGTACATCCTGTTATAGTCGAGGAGCAAGAT
>JAFXRX010000289.1 GCA_017526045.1 Opitutales bacterium | reverse complement strand
CTGGGCAGAAAGAACAAATTTCGTATTCGGTCGGGTTGTGGACGCCCGGGCAGCGGTATTGATACGCCATGCCCCAGGGGTCTTTGGGCAGCTCCTTCAAATTGACGTACGGACCCTTCCACATTGCGCCCGCGCTCTCGGGGGCTTTAATAAGAGCCATAAGCCCCTCTTCGGTTGTCGGGTACGAGCCCATGTCCATTCTGTAAGCCATAAGCGGGCTCGCCATGGAAGTTCCCACAAAAAGCTTTGCCGTGCGCTCCTGCCCGCTCGAGAACATCCCGCCGATGTTCGACACAGTCAAGCCCGCCAAAAGCGCAATCATGGCGATTACGACGATTATTTCCAAAAGAGAGAACGCCCCGCGCAGGCGGCGCAAATTTTTTCGGCAACTTTTCATATTTATCCTTTTTTGCAAAGCAATATAACTTTTAAACGCCCCTTTAATTTAAAAGTTTCAAAAATTTTTTCAATGTTTTTTAGGAATTATTCGACAAACAGCCCGTCCTTGATTTCGGGCTTTTTTTCGAGCGCGTTCCACTTTTTGACAAAGTCCGCCTGGTTTGTCGCAAAAAGCGGCGAAATTTCTATATCGAATATCGGAGTGCCGTCGGCGTCTTTTTCCAGATTTACGCCCGCGGCCTCGAGCCATTTTGCGAACTGCCGCTTCTGGTCGCGCTTGCATGTCGCGGGGCTGTCGACGCCCTCCTTGTTTTTAACCGCGGAAAATTCGTCGCCCCTTAGCCCCTCCAAAACGAGCGGGTTGGACGCGCTTTCGAGGGCGTCGAACACGAACATTTCGTATTTGTAGCCGTTTGGCGTCGAGGGCTTTACGAGGTTACCGCTCTCGTCAAGATACGGGACTTTTTTGAATGCGACGTGGAACGGCAGCCGAACGGAGGAGTCGTCGCCGCCCTTCGCCTCGACAAAATCGACGTTCAAAATGTGGATTGCAACGCTGCCCGCGATGAACTTGAGCTTGCCGCTTTCGTCGAGCATTTCCTGGTAGGAGGGCGGCAAGTCGGAATATTCGATTACGCAAAGCTTGCCCTCGTAAATGCAGAAGTGCCCCACCCTTTCGAGCGGATATGCCTTCGGTATCATCTTCGAGGACATATCGGACTTTTCGAGAATGTGAAAGCCCAAAAAGAACGGGTCTATTATGTTCACGAGCGGATTGTCGACCTGGAAATAGCTGATGTACTCCACGCCCAATTTTTTCAATTTTGCGGTTGCGCCGCTTCTTACCATAGCGCGCAGACAGCCGCCGTGCCCGTTTGGCGCGAGGGCGATTTCGTCCTTGCCAGAAAGGATTATCTTGCCGTTTTTATCGACAGACGGGATGAAGCCCTGCTTGAAAAATATCACCTTGTCGGGATTGAGCCCGAAATAGCCGTTCTTTTTGAAAAAGCCGCAAATTTGCTCGTGGTTTATGATGCTTGTCATGACCATGAACGGAATTTCCACTCCGTACTTTTCCTGCGCGTTGCGGATTTTCTCGGCGAAAATTTGAAAGAGCGTCTTGCCCGTCACGGGGCTTACGGGCAGCGTGCCCTTCGGCGCGTCGTAGCCAAGCCTCGTGCCCTGCCCGCCCGCGACGACAAACGTGGCAAGCTTTCCGGAGCGAATGGCATCCTCGCCGGCGCGCTTTGCCTCGAGCCACTTCGGGTCGGCTTCCTTGTCGGGGGACATGGGAATGTAGGGAGCCGGCTTTAACTTTGAAAAATCGACCTGCGAAGTCGTTTTGTTGGCAAAGAGCAGCGTTTTGTTGAGGTGCCCAATCTCGGCCAAGTCGGTCTCTTCAAGCTGCATTAAAAGATGCTCTCTTTGGGGTTCGGAAAGCTCGTCCCACTACTTAAAGCCGTGCCCCTGCCCCGCGTTTTCAAAATTTTTTCGCAGTTGTTCGTATCTTTGCATAATAAATTTTCAGTGTAAGCTGAAAAATATCCACGAAAAGACCCTGTTAGTCAATATATAATTGAATAAAACAAAATCCTTGATTAGGCAAAAATTTTTTTGATTATAAAAAATATATGAAAAAATTTGCGGCAAAGCCTTTTTGCGCGGCGGTTGCGCTTATGTTTGCAGGCGCGATATTTTGCGCGCCCGCAAAAGCCGCCCCGCCCGCCGCGGGCGGAGACTTTTGCCTGAAAAGCTGCAGCGGCTCAAAAATGGCGATAGTCGTGCCAAAAGACGCCGACGCCCGCGAACAAGAGGCAGCGCAAATTCTAAAAAAATACCTGGCAAAAGCCCTGCCGAAAACCGGCATATTTATTTCATCAAACCCCAAAGACGCCTTCAAATACAAGTCAGTATCAATCAAAAAAAACCCCGAAGCCAAAAAAATTTCAAACGGAAGCGGAGGCGATTTTTCAAAAGCCGCCTCAAACACAGTCTCGGCGTCAAAAAAAAGAGTGCAAATTGAATACTGCGCAAGCCCGATAACCGCCGCGGGCGACTTTTTAAGGGAGCTTGGCTTCGACTTTTACGCCCCGTGCGAAATCGGAACAAAGGTCGCCGATTTAAAAACCGCAAAAATAAAAAGCGGCAAAAAAACCTTCCGCCCGCAATTCGTTTCAAGCGGCTTTTATATGAAGCCCACGCCGCCGCAAACACGCGAACTTCTTTTGCTCGGCGGCCAGCAGTACCTTTTCCACCATTTTTCCCACAACCTAAAAAACATATTCAATTTTAAATTCGCGCCCGAATACCTGCCGACGCTAAAAAAATACGCCTCCAAAAAAAACCTGCAGGCGAAATTCAACTCGCCCGCGGCAGCGGCATACGCCGCAAAGAAAGCGGAAATATTTTTCCGCAAAAACCCGGAAATGCAGTCGTTTTCATTGGGCATAAACGACTCGCTCAACTTCGACATCTCCATCCCCTACGACACAGAAGCCCCGGACCGCTTCATCTCCGGCGCGGACTCGATTTCAAATTCCTACTACGCTTTCGCAAACCAAACCGCAAAAAAAGTCGCGCAAACAAACCCCGACAAATTTCTCGGGCTAATCGCCTACCTGCCAACGCTGCGCCACCCCGACTTCAAGCTCGAAAAAAATCTCGCCCCGTTTATCTGCCTCGACAACGGAAATTCCTACGACGAAAATTTCCGCAAAGACCGCGAAAAAATACTGAAAGCCTACGCCGAAGACGGCGGCGAATTCAGGGGGCTGTATTCGTACATCTACGGCGCGCCCTACTTCGTCCCGCGCCCAATCGAGGAATGGGAAATCGAGCATATAAGGCTTGCGGCGCAGCTCGGCTACAAGGCGTATTTTGCCGAAATCCACCCGATTTGGGCGTACGACAGCTTCAAGCTGTGGGCTATACAAAAAACCCTGCGCGGCGCAAACGAAAGTTTTTCGGAGCTTAAAACGCATTTCTTTGCAAACTACTACGGCGCGGCGGCAAAAGACGCCATGGAATTTTTCGACACCGCAAAATCCGCATGGCAAAACCGCGCCGACAAGCCGAAATGGCTGGGGCTTTACATGCGCGACACCTGCGCCGAACTCTTCCCCGAAACGCTACTGCAAAAGATGGAAGATTCTCTAAAAAAAGCGGAAGCCGCGGCAAAGACGCCGCATGAAAAAGAAAAAGTAGCTGCCCTTAGATTTGAGTTTGAAAAGACAAAAGCCTTCTGCGCCGACTACTTCGCAAAAAAAGAGCTCTTTTTAATTCTTGATAAAAAAAGAAAGCCCGCAGCCGAAGAGATTTTTTCCGCAATAAAAAAATCGCAAGGCGCATCCGCAAATTTCGAAAAAACCGCCGCGCAAAATTCCCCGCTCTACCCCGACTCTCCCCGCAAAATCCGCCCGCGCAGCTTCTCCGCGCCAATAGACAGCCTGCTGCTCATCGCCCTCAAAAACGCGGGCAAAACAGAATTGGCGGAGTTCGAAAAACTTTTTCCGCGCGAAAAGCTGGACGAAATTTTGCGGGTTCTCAACGGCGAGCCAAAACGCGTATTCGCCTTTGACCCCGCGCAGTTCGAGGGCAAAGAAAACCTCGAAAACGAGCTTGGCAAAAAATTCATAATAAAATACCTGCCCGCCGACACGCCCGAATTGAAAATCGAAAAATGCGGTGGCGAATACGCGCTGAAAATCGCAAACGCATTCCACTGCGAATTTTTCAAAAGCCTAAAGCTCCCGCCAAACAGAATTTACGAAATAAATTTCGAGGCGGACTTCCAAAGGGAAATTTCATCCGAAGTTTTCCTTGCAGTCAGCGTTTTCGACAAAAACAACAAATGCGCCCTCTACCGCGAAGTCTCGCTGCCGCCGCTGAAAACGCGCGAAAATTCGGCTTTTAAAATCGTGTTCGCAACCCCGCAAACGGCGGCAAAAACGACATTCGGGCTGTACGCGCGGCAAGCCTATCTGCCGATTTTAATCAAAAAAATAGAGGTTTTAGACTTCGGCAAAAAAGACTAAATTTTCGCGTCCAAAATTTTTATTTCCTCTTCGAGGCGCGCGCCGAATTTTTCAAAAACTTTCCGCTTTACAAGCGCAATAAGCCCCTCAATGTCCGCGCTTGTGGCAGAGCCCGAATTTTCAATCCAGTTTGCATGCTTTAAACTTACCGACGCCCCGCCGACGCGCAAGCCCTTCAAGCCCGCCCTGTCTATTAAAATCCCCGCGGGAGTTCCATTGCAAGCCTTGAACACCGAGCCCGCAGTGCGCGGATTTTCAGGCTGGCGCGCAGCGCGCTGAGCAAGCGATTTTTTTATCCGAGCCAAAATTTCCGCGGGCGGTTCAAATTTTTCCGCGGAGAATTTTGCGGAAATCAAAACGCAGTCCGAATGCTGCAAGGCGGAAAACCTGTGGGCAAAATTCATAAAATTTTTGTCCGCCTCAAACGCGCCCGAAACGGGATTGAACAAAGACGCGCCTAAAAACACGTCGGAGATTTCGCGCTTATTTTCGCCGCCGGTGCCGGCGTTCATAAAAACCGCGCCGCCGACAGTCCCGGGAATGCCCGCCAAAAATTCAAAGCCCGCAATCCCGCTTTTTGCCAAGAGAGAACAAAGCGCAGGCAAACGCACGCCCGCATAAGCCTCAACAACGCCGCCTCCAATTTTCACGCTTTCAATTTCGTCCTTCACGCGGACAACCAGCCCGCCGACGCCG
>JAFXRX010000288.1 GCA_017526045.1 Opitutales bacterium | reverse complement strand
GTAGCCGTCCAGGTTCAGCTCTTTGAGGTTGGCGTCGTTGCCCTCGATCTCAAAGCCCAGGCAGGCGGTGAAGTCCTCCTCGTTGCCAATCATGACGTCGACGTATTTTGCGATTTCCTTGTTGACCTCCTGCGCCTTTGCGTGCCCGCCGACGCTCTTCCAAAGCGAGGGGCGGTAGTTGAGGTCGTACGAAATGACTGTGCCGTATTTGCGCGCGGCCTTCATCGCCTCGATTACGACTTCCGGGGCGGTTTCGGAAAGAGCCGCAAAAATGCCGCCTGTGTGCAGCCACCTTACGCCGTCTTCGCCGAAGATTTTTTCCCAATCGAAGTCGCCCGCCTTGAGCTTTGAGCAGGCGGAATTGCCGCGGTCGGAACAGCCCACCGCGCCGCGGACGCCGAAGCCGCGCTCGGTGAAATTGAGCGGGTTGCGCACGCTTTTGCCGACGCCGTCGCTTTCAAACCACTTTACGTACTTCATGTCGACGCCGCCCTGCAAAATGAAGTCTTCCAAAAGGTAGCCGACCTCGTTTTCGACAAACGCGCTTGCCAACGCCGCGCGCAGGCCGAAGCACCTGCGCAGGCCGCGGGCGACGTTGTATTCGCCGCCGCCTTCCCACACTTTAAAACTGCGAGCAATTCTAGTGCGGGTGTCGCCCGGGTCGAGGCGCAGCATGACTTCGCCCAGAGAGAGAATGTCGTATTTGCAATCGTTTGAGGACTTAACTTTAATCATAAGGCTTCTTTGTTGAATTTAAGTTTTAGCATTTTGCAAAATCAAAAAAAACACAAGCAAAATTTTCGCCGATTGGGATTTGCCAAACGAAGAACGCAAAAACCAAGCAGAAAGCAATTTTTAATGAAAAATGGAGGGCAAGGAAAATAAAAAACAAACTTCTATTGCGGTCGCGGCGAAGCCGCTCTAATTTCTTCGTTAAGAGTCTTGATAGGTTGTGTATGCGAAAAAGCGGTCAAAACGCCCGATGCTCTTGCGGATTTCGAGGCGTAGCGACCTTGTGGTCGTGAGTCCGAAGAAATCCCAAGATGGAGGGCGAGGAAAAGAAAAAAACAAACTCCTATTACGGATGCAGCGCAGCTGCTCTAACTTTAAAAACTTTTCCTAAAAGTTTGTTTTTTTCTTTTCCGGTTTTCACCGCTTTTTCACAGAAGAGGCGCGGATGATTAGAGATCCCTCGCAGTCAAAATGCCCATTCCCCTGCCCCTTGGCAACCGCATAAAACGCCTTCTGCGCGGCATACTCAACCGACTGCCGATAAGAGGTAATCGAAGGCATAAAACAGGCGGCCGTAGAAATGTCGTCAAAGCCCGTAATCAAAATGTCGTTTGGCACTTTCACGCCCGATTCGGAAAAACGCTTTATGGCGGCCATTGCGATTACGTCGGAGGCGCAAACGAGGGCGTCGGGCAAGTCGCCCTTTTTTAACAGGGTTTCGACAAGATCCGCGCCCGCGAGCATGTCGTTTTCGCAAATGCTGTTGAGAGAGTACACCTGCGCGAGCTTTTTGGCGGTGAATACGTCCAGAAACACGCCCTCCCTTCGCGCGTGGACGGCGGCGTTTCGGCGGGCAAAAACGACTTTTTTCACCTTTTGCGCCAAGAGGTGGTCGCAAATGGAAGTCATGGCCATAAGCTCGTCAACCGCGACGGAAAGCTTGAGCCGCTTATCCGCGCCGTGCCCGATTCTGGCGATTGGAATTTCCTTGAAGTCGGAGACCCAAGATATGTCGCCGTAAGAGCCCACAATTATGATGCCGTCGACATTGTGCTTGTAAAGGGGGCGCAGGCTCTGCTCGGAGAGCGCGCGGTTTGTGAGGCCTACAAGCAGGATTGAAAAGTTTTCCTCGTTTGCGACTTTTTGAAGCTCGCCGATGACCTTTGTAAAGAATGGGTCGTAGAAGTCGTAAACGACGACGCCGATTGTCGCGCTTTTTTTGCCCTTCAAGGAAAGGGCCGCCATGCTCGGGACGTAGTTCATTTTTTTTGCGAGATCCTGAACCTGCTTTATGACTTCGCCCCGGATGCCGATTTCCTCGGCTCTGCCCGAAAGCACCCTCGAAACAAGCGAGGTGGATACGCCCAATTTTTTTGCTATGTCCTTTTGCGTGATTTTCATATTGCCAAATATTCGGTTTTGAATTGTTTTTTTAAGTTAGCACCGGAATTTTATTTTTCAAATAAAAAAAAGATTGACTATTTGTTCAATCGAATGAGAAGATTATCGACGGTTATGCAGCATTTTATACACGAAAACTTTTTGCTTTTGAATAAAACGGCGCGGGAGCTTTATTTCGGCTACGCAAAACCCATGCCCATAATAGACTTCCACTGCCACTTGCCGCCCGCGGAAATCGCGGAGGACAAGAAGTGGGAGAACATCGCCCAAGTGCTCTTGGGGGGCGACCACTACAAGTGGAGGGCGATGCGCTCAAACGGCGTCGAGGAAAAATATATAACGGGAGACGCCTCCGACCGCGAAAAATTCGAAAAGTTCGCGGAGACCATGCCGCGGCTTTTGCGCAACCCAATCTACCACTGGACGCACTTGGAGCTTGCGCGGTTCTTCGGCATAGACGACCTATTGCTCAGCCCCAAGACAAGCGAGGAAATCTGGCAGAGGGCAAACGCAGTCCTGCAGGGCGGAATGGGCGCAAGGGCGTGCATGAAAAACCCATACGAAGTAAAAGTTGTCTGCACGACCGACGACCCCGCAAGCGACTTGAAATACCACAAGCAAATCGCGGCGGAAAATATCGGGGTAAAAGTTCTGCCGACTTTCCGCCCCGACAAGGCTCACGCAATAGAAAATCCGAAGGCGTTTGCCGAATACATGAAAGAGCTCGGGCAAACCGCGGGAATTGAAATCAGAAAGTTTGAAGACTTGATTGCAGCCCTCAAAAACCGCCACGACTACTTCCACAGCGTCGGCTGCCGAATGTCGGATAACGGCGTGCCCACACTCTGGCACGAAGAGGCGACTGAAACCGAGCTCGACAATATTTTGCAAAAAGTTCTCTCTGGCAAAAACGCCGACGAAAAAGAGCTTGCGCAGTTCAAGAGCGCGGTTCTCACCCAATGCGCGATTATGGACTGCGACTCCGACTGGACGCGCCAGCTGCACATCGGGCCAATGCGCAACAACAACACAAAAATGCTGGAATCAATCGGCGTCGACACAGGCTTCGATTCAATAGGAGAAGCGAACTTCGCTCTGCCGCTTTCAAGGCACCTCGACAATCTAAATTCGATGGACGCTTTGGGCAGGACAATCCTTTACAACATCCACCCCAAAGACAACGAAATGCTCGCCACAATGATTGGCAACTTCCAGGACAGCCTATGCCCGGGCAAAATCCAGTAC
>JAFXRX010000287.1 GCA_017526045.1 Opitutales bacterium | reverse complement strand
GGCTCGAGCGCGAGGGCGGGGGAATAGGTGGTCGCCTTGAAGAGCTTGTCGGCGTAGAAAGTGTCGTGGTTTGCGGGGCCGTTGTTGAAGAGCGAAAGCGCGTCGCCGCCGAGGAGGTCGTTTGTCCTGCGCCAGTAGGGCACGAGGTATTTTTTCGGCGCCGAGGGCGGGACGTAGGTTATGATTGTAAGCAGGTTTCTTTCGGAGTCGTAAAAGCCCATGACGCCGCGCGAGCGTTTGGGGTTCATGAAAATTTCGCCAAGCTTGGAGCCGTCGAGGCGCATTCTGACGAAGTCCTGCGCCACCGAAAGCCGCTCGCCAATCGGGGACTCGTTGTAAAGGTCTGTTATGATTGTGCCGAGATTTTTCGGGTCGCCCTGGTTGAAGGGGATGAAGGCGAATGTGGTTTTGTTCGCGTGGAAAGTCGAGACGACCGCGAGGTTCAAATACCCCGTCTTTTCGCCCCAGGCGGCGGCGCCGATGTTTGTGATTTTGTTTGCCGACTGGAACGCGACCATTTTAACCGATTCGGGGATTTCCACTTTCAGAATGTTTTGCGCGTTCTCTTTTGAGATGAACGAAATTTCGCGCGAGGCGCGCATGTCGAATTTTTCGCCGCGCGCGTTGGTTATGGAAATTTCCTTTTCGAAGACTGCCTGGAGGCGGTTTGCGCTTTTCATCTTCCAGGGCTGCGATGAAATTTCCGGCGGGATTTTCCAGTTGTCGGGCACAAACAGCGCGTCTTTTTCAAAGAAGAGCGAATGCTCCGTGCCTTCGGGGCCCATCCAAAATCTGTCTTCGCCGCCGTACAAATTCATGTGGCTTTCGGGCGAGTTTGAGGCGATGAGCCCGCGGTTTATCCAGCCCATGCTGTATCCCTCTTCGCCGTCGAGCGTCGAGGTCATGACGCGCGCCTGCAGTTTCGGCGAGATTGCCACAAAGCTTTCGCCTTCGCCGAGCACGACGCAGTCGGCGTATCTTTCAAGAAAGGCCAAGTCCAGCCCGAATTGCCAGGCGTTTGCGCCGGCGTTTTCGGAAATCGATTCCTCAATCAGGCCGCAGGAGCTTGAAAGAGCCGCCGCGCCCGCGAGCAATGACAATGCAAAAAATTTTTTCATACCGATTTTGAATAATGCCATATGCGTAAGTTTGCGCAATATTTTTTTGCGCAAAGCCGCGCGCGTTTTTTTTGCGCGAAAAATTTTTCGCCTAAAAAAATTTCAAAAAAATGCGCCGACAAAAAAGGCACTCTGAAAAGAGTGCCGTTTTGAGATTTTAATCAATGCGGGTTGTCCCGCAAAAGCTTACTTGGCCTTGAAAGCCGGGCTTGCCTTGAACTTTACAGCCTTGGAAGCCTTGATCTTAATCTTTTCCTTGGTCTTGGGGTTGATGCCTGTACGAGCCTTGCGGTCAACAACGGAGAAAGTGCCGAAGCCGATGAGCTGTACTTTCTTTTCTTTCTTTACGCCAAACTGGATGGCTTCAAGAACCGCGTTGAGCGCTCTTTCAGCGCAAGCCTTTGTGGCTTCCGCGCCGAGGATTTCTTGTACTTTTGCGATGAGGTCTGCTTTATTCATATTTTGTTTTTGGTTTGTTGTTTTTGTTAATTGGAGTAAAATCCGCTTAAAACATAAGCAATTAGAGGATATATTTTTTGTTTCGTCAACTTGAAAATTCAAAAAAAATAAAAAAATAATGCGCGGGAAACGTTTGAGGGAGCGGATTTTTCCAAGTTTTACAGTTTTTTAAAATTTGCTTTGCAAAATAATTTGGAATGTATAGACTTTGCCCAATAAATTTTTTTTAAGGAATTCATTATGAAAAAAGCGATAAAAGTTGCAGTTACCGGCGCAGCCGGAAATATTGGCTATTCTATGGTGTTCCGCATCGCAAACGGCGATTTGTTCGGCGCGGACCAGCCTGTCGAACTCAACATGATCGACATTGCCCCCGCGATGGGCAAGCTCGAAGGCGTAAAAATGGAGCTCGACGACTGCGCCTTCCCGCTGCTTGAAAAAATCGTGTGCACATGCGATCTTGCGGAAGGCTTTAAGGACGTAAACTGGGCGATACTTGTGGGTTCCATGCCGCGCAAGGCGGGAATGGAGCGCGCGGATTTGCTCAAAATTAACGGCGGCATTTTCACAGGACAGGGCAAGGCGATAGAGCAGTATGCCGCAAAAGACGTGCGCGTTTTCGTAGTCGGCAACCCCTGCAACACGAATTGCTGGATTGCAAAGCAGTCCGCGCCTTCGATTCCTTCCGACAGATGGTTTGCCATGACCATGCTCGACCAGAACCGCGCAGCCTACCAGCTCGCAAACAAGGCGGGCGTATTGAGCCGCGACGTCGAAAACGTCGTAATTTGGGGCAACCACTCCTCGACGCAGTACCCCGACGCATACAACGCAAAAATCTGCGGCAAGCCCGCCGCCGAAGCCATAAACGACAAGGCTTGGCTTGAAAACAATTTCATCCCGACAGTCCAAAAGCGCGGCGCGGCGGTAATCGAAGCCCGCGGCGCCTCCTCTGCGGCGTCGGCTGCAAACGCCGCAATCGCGACAGTGCGCGCGCTTTCGACCCCCACGCCGAAAGGCAAGTGGTTCAGCGTCGGCGTATGCTCAAACGGCGAATACGGCACGCCAAAGGGCATCATCACCTCTTTGCCGGTCCGCACCGAAGACGGCAAAACCTGGCATGTTGTCGAAGGCCTTGAAATCAACGAATTCTCCCGCGCGAAAATCGACGCCTCCAACAAGGAATTGGTCGACGAAAGCGCGGCCGCAAAGGAAATTTTGGGTCTTTAATCCGCGAATGGAATTTCGGGGCGCGCGGTTTTTCCGCCGCCCCTTTTTTATGGGATATGAGAAGCGCGGCGAGAAAACCGGTCGAGGGCGGCGTCGAAAAATTTTTCGAGGGCGGATACGCCAAGTCGTGGTTTTTCAAGCTTTCCGACGCTTTCATGAGCCAGCTTGACATGGCGTTCACTTTGAAGGGCGCAACAAGGGGCACTTGCTTTTGCTTTGAAACGGGCGACATTTTTTACGACAGCGCAGCCGCCTACAATCTCGAATGGGGCGAGGCTAAAAACAAAATAAAATACTGCGCGCGCGTGCTGCAGGCTACTCCCTCTTCGATAATCCAAGAGGAGGACGCAAGCGGCAAAAAAATAAAAGCCGTCGCCGACGGCACTGTCAAATTCGCGCTCGACACATTCGACCGCGGCGAAGTTTCAACGCGCGAGATAGAGGCGACCCAGTTCGAATTCGCCGAATTTTTGCGCACGGGCGTTTTGAAGGGCGCGGATATAAAACTCGCCTAAAAGCTTATTTGCGTTTTCAGAAATTTGCGCTGCTTTTTTATGAGATGTTTTGTCGATAAAAATATGTCTTCGGCAAGCGTCGAAAAATCGTTTTTCTTGATGGCTGCAATAGTCTCGCGGTAGCCGATTGCATTGCATGCCGACGGGTTTTTTTCAATGCCGAGCAAGAGCAGTTTTTTTGTCTCTTCAATCAGCCCGCCCTCGACCATTTTTTGCGCGCGCAGTTTCGCCCTGCAAAAAAGCTCGGCGTCGGGCAGGTCTATATTGATGTATTTTTTGGGGAAGCCGCCCAGCGGGCAGGGCAGGCTTTCAAAATTTTTGCGCAGCTCTTTCAGCGTTTTTGAAGTGGCCAAAACTCTTTCGAGCGCGGGGCGTATTCTGCGCGGATTTTGAATGTCGATAATTTCCGCGGCGCAGGGGTCGAGGGAAAGCAGTTTTTCTTTGAGGGCGTCCGCGCCGCCGATTTTTTGCAGAGCCTCGCATTCGTCCTTGACCGGTTTCGGGATTTCAATTTCGTCGCAGACGGGAGAGAACCAAGCCTTCAAATAAAAGCCGCTGCCGCCCGCGACGATTGCGCGATGCTTGTTTTTGCGGATTTTTTCAAGGGCTATTTTTGAGAGCTCGACATACTCGCCGACGCTGAACTGCCGCGAGGGCGGGCAGACGTCAATCAGGTGGTGGGGGACTTGCGCGAGCTCTTTTTGCGAGGGTTTTGCCGATCCGATGTCCATGTGTTTGTAAACCTGGACGCTGTCGCACGAAATGATTTCGGCGCCGAGCTCGAGAGCAAGCTCGATTGCCTTCGCCGTTTTGCCCGCCGCGGTCGGGCCGCTTATGATTATCACCTCGTCCATTTTTCGCGCGAAAAATTTTTTAATTTTTACCCTGAAAACTTTGCCCGAAAAATTTTTTTAGGCGAGAAAATTTTTTTGCCGCCGCCGTTTCTGTTACCGCAAAATTTTGGCTGGGCAAAATAATTTGCTTGAAAAGTTTTTACGCAAATTCAGTCTGTTTTCTATGTTTATAGACGAAGCCCAAATTAGCATGAAGGCGGGAGACGGCGGCAACGGCTCGGCGAGTTTCAGGCGCGAAAAATTTATTCCGTTCGGCGGGCCCGACGGCGGCGACGGCGGCAACGGCGGCTCTGTTTACGCGCTTTGCGACGAGAATTTGACAGACCTCGAAGCCTACCGCTTCACGCCGCAAATCCAGGCGAAAAACGGCGGCAAGGGCTTGGGGCGCAACAAGACGGGCGCAAACGGCGCGGACGTCGACGTGCATCTGCCCCCCGGCACGATTTTGATAAACGCAGAAACAGGAATGGCCGCGGCTGAGCTCTTGAAGCACGGCGAGCGCGTCTTGATTTTGCGCGGCGGCAAGGGAGGCTTGGGCAACACGCATTTTAAAAGCTCCACAAACCGCGCGCCCCGCCAGTTCACAGAGGGGACGGAGGGAGAGCAGGGCGTCTTCAACCTCGTCCTGAAAACGATAGCCGACGCGGGTTTGGTGGGATTTCCAAACGCGGGCAAATCTTCTTTGATGAATTTGATAACGTTCGGCCGCCCGAAAGTCGGCGCGTATCCGTTCACCACTTTGCAGGTGAATGTCGGCATAATCGAATATCCCGAAACGTACGACCGCCTCATCCTTGCCGACATCCCGGGGATAATCGACGGCGCGTCGGAAAACAGGGGCTTGGGGCTGAAATTTTTGCGCCACATCGAAAGGTGCAAAATGCTTCTTATAATGCTCGACATGGCGGGCGAGGACGGCAGAAAGCCCGAGGACGACTACGCGACTCTTGTAAAGGAGCTTTCTTTGTACGACAAAAAGATGCTCGAAAAGCCGGTTGTTGTGGCGGCAAACAAAATGGACGAGCCCGCCGCCGCCGAGAACCTCAAAAGGTTTTGCAAGAAATATCCGCAAGTCGAGGTGCTGCCGATTTCATGCCTTTCAGAGGAGGGAATAGGGGAGCTTAAAGGCAAGATATATTCCGTATGCAAGTCCGCGGGCGGCTCTGCGCGGCAATTCAGCTTCGACTGAGAATTTTTCTCCGGCAAAAACTTTTGCGGCGCGGCTTAAAAAAATTTTTTATGCCGCGCTTTTTGTTTTCGCAAAAGCCCGCGCTTTAATTTCCGCAAAAAAAAGACGCCGAAAATCGGCGTCTTTTGTTTTGAATAAAATGCGATGCGGATTAACGCTTGGAGAACTGGAAGCGTTTGCGCGCGCCCGGCTGGCCGGACTTTTTGCGTTCTTTTGCGCGGCCGTCGCGTGTCAGCAAGCCCGCCTTCTTCAGAACTGCCCTGAGATTTGCGTCCATCTTTTCGAGGGCGCGGGCCAAGCCGTGGCTGATTGCGCCCGCCTGGCCGTTCGCGCCGCCGCCGTTTACCTTGATGTCGGCGTCGACCGAAGTCTGCAAGCCTGTCGCCGCCAAGGGGCGTGTGGCTTCCAAAACGAGGGCGTCTGTAAAGCAATATTTATCAAGGGGCTTGCCGTTTACGGTCAATTTGCCCGAGCCGTTTTTGAGGTTTACGCGGGCGACTGCCGTCTTGCGGCGCCCTACGGATACAAATACTTGTTTTTCGCTCATTGTGTTTACCTAAATTAGAAGTTGAACGGTTTGGGCTGCTGCGCGGAGTGCGGATGCTCCGAGCCTGCGTAGACGTGGAGCTTTTTGAGCATCTGGCTTGCGAGCTTGTTCTTGGGCATCATGCCGCGAACCGCGTTTTCGATGATAAATTCGGGTCTGCGCTTGCGGAATTCCGCGAGGCTTACGTATTTTTCGCCGCCGACATAGCCCGTGTAGAACATATATTCCTTGTCGGTTTCCTTCTTGCCCGTTACGCGGATTTTTTCCGCGTTGATTACGATAACATGGTCTCCGCAGTCTACGTGGGGAGTGTATGTTGGCTTATAGCGACCGCGCAGTACGTTCGCAATTTTTACTGCAAGGCGACCAAGCACGAGGTCGTTTGCGTCGACTACGTACCACTGTTGGTCTTCCTTCTTGGCTACTTTTGCTACTGTTGTTTTCATTGTTAAAAGAAAAAGAGGAAAACTACCCCTTTTTCGCCTTTCGTCAATTCTTTTTTTGTGTTTTTGTGTTTTAGAGCGAAAATTTTTTGGATTTCTTTTTGCGAAAAACAAAAATTTTCGGCGTTTTTTGTCTATTTTCGGAAACGTTTTTTAGGCGCAGACGCCTGCAAAAAAAATTCCGAACACTTCTGCTTTCCCGAAAGCGGAGGGCGTTTTTTGCCCGCCGCAGACTCGATAAGACCGCGCTTTTTGCGCCGAGCCTTCGGACAGTCGAAAAGCTTGCTTTTTCGGCTGCGGCAAAAACCGCCATGCAATGCACTGCGAAAGAAAAGGCCCGCCCAAATGCTCTTTGGGCGCGCAGTGGTTTCGCGCCCGAAGGTTTTTTTCGGGAGTTTTGCCCCCGAAGAGCCGTCCGCGGTTTGAGAAGCCCGCTTTCGGCGACTCAAAAAGGCCTGGCTTTAGCCTCTTTGCGCC
>JAFXRX010000286.1 GCA_017526045.1 Opitutales bacterium | reverse complement strand
GTCGCGCCAGCTGCCGCCGCGGGCGACTTTCATGCCCTCGACTTTTTCGCCGCCTATGGATTTTGTGTAGTCGTTCAAAGTCCATTCGGCGACGTTGCCGTTGATGTCGTACAAGTTGAACGGGCTCGGCGCGTAAGAGCCGACGTTTGCCGTTACAAGCTCGCCGTCGTTGAAGTCCAAATCGGCGGGAACGAACGCCATTTGCGGGGACGGGTTGCGCATAGGCTGCGGGTCGATGCCCATGACCGCAAACTTCTTCGTGGTGAAGTCGGAAAAGTTTTCGTACGCCGAGAAATCCGCGCCGATATTGCCGAACCAGAAGTCGCCGTCGGAGCCCGCGCGCGCCGCCCATTCCCACTGGGTTTCGGTGGGCAGGGTTATTTCAAGGCCGTATTTTTCGCCCATCCATTTGCAGAAGTCCATCGCCCTCTGCCACGAGACGCGCACGACGCTCTGCTCGGGCAGATTGGCGGGATAGCCGCGGTTTACGTGGTCCTTCCAGTGGCGGTCGAAGTACGCGGAATTGTGGTTTTTGTCGAAGACTTTGTACTGGGCGTTCGTCGTTTCAAACGTCGCCATGTAGAAGGGCTTTTCGACCTTCACAACCCTTGCGGGGCCCTCGTCGAAATACCAGTCGTTCGTGCCCATCACAAACGAGCCCGCGGGGATTAGCGAAAAGCGGATGCTCTGCCCGCCACCCAAGTCGGCAATGAGCTCTTTGGGCAGCTTCGCCGCCGCGACTTTGCGCTTTGCAGCGTCCGCGTCGAACGGGAATCCCGGGGCTTTCAATTCTTTTTTCGGGTGCTTTTTCTCGGGCTTCGGCGCGACAAACTCCTGCTTGCCGGGGTCCCATGTAATCAAGTCTGGATCCTCAAAGCGGTTTGCGTACAAAGCGAGGAACTTTCTGCGCTCGACATCGCCGTTGTTGGGAATGTCCTTGCGGACTTCCTTCCACGAGCCGATGAAGGGGACGTTCAAGTCAATCCAAGTGTTGAGAACAGACCATGCGTCCTTGTCGAGCTCGACGCCATGGTGGCCTTTTTCGAGCATCTGCACAAGCTCGCTTGTGTTCGCCTTAAATTCCGCAGGCGGCAGCAAATTCTGCGTGCTTTCGGGGCCCGAGCGGCGCACGAAGGGGTGCAGCGCCATGTACGCGCTTGAAAAATGCTTCCAGACAGCCTTGCCGCGCGCCAAATTCGGGCTGTCTTTTTTGGTGCCGTCGTGGCAGCCGACGCAATACTTGTCCAAAATCGGCTGGACGTCGCGCTCGAACGAGTAGCCGCGGATGGGCCCCCTGAACGGAGTGATTTTTGAGGGCTTTTTGCGGGACGCCATTGCTGTCGCCGAAACGGGCGTCATGTAGTTTGCCTCGTGGCAGCCCACGCAGCTTTGAACTTCGCCGGGCATGACCGCAAGCCAAGAGCGCATGAGGGCAAGCGCCCTGCCGTCCTTGTCCAAAGGCTGCAATGCAATCGGGCGGTTCGCGGGCGCTTCAAAAATCGCAGAGCCGTCCTCCTCGACGGGAACGGTGCCATGGATGCGTTTTACGTCCCAAGAGCCCTCTTGGCCGATGACGTCGTGCGCGCCCATGTTGCGGTATGCGTAGTTGTATTCAAATATGCGCAGCGCCTTGACAGTCCCGCGCGGCACGCCCGCAAGACCCGGCCCCTGGTAGATGTCGTTTAAGAAAATCGTGCCCGTGTCGAGCTTCGGGTTCGCCTGCAAATTCTTTTCGACAAGGCTGGGGATTACCGAAGGCTTCTTGCGCTTTGCAACCGGCATGGGCTCGAAGTAGTGCCAACCCTGCCCCGAACGCTGCAGCATCGTCATGTTGTCGAATTTGTCGACGAGATAAATCGACCACCCCTGTCGCGAAGTGCGCACCGAGACCATGACCAAGCCCTCGTTTATCGGGTAGGGATGCAGCATCTGCGGCCATACGCCGTCGACGAGAGTGTCCTTTGTCTTTGCCACATATTCCCTGCCGTAAGTCGGGAATTTGTGCACCCTGCCCTCTTCCTGCATAGTGCCCTTCGAGGTGTCGAAGAGGTGCAGCTCGCCCGAGCGGCGCGTGCCGTGGTGGCCTGAAATTATCGACATAAATTTAGTGGAAGAATCCGGAATTTGGCGCGAATAGAAAATGGAGTTCGGCCAGAAGCTCGTCGAGCCGTAGTAGGACGCCTGCGAAGTTCCGTCGGGATTCATGCGCATTAGAATGCGCGAGAAATAGTGGGAATTGTCGGTGTACTCCCACCTCGTGTACATCACCCTGCCGTCGTTCATGACAGTGGGCATCCAGTCGGCATCCTGCTCGAAGGTCAGCTGGCGTATGGACTTGTCGACTTTTTCGGGCGAGCCCGCGTTCGGATCCATCACATACAAATTCGCAACATAGTCCGCGCCGCCGACGCAGGGAACACCGACATGGCAGGCGGTGTAGCAGAAAATTATCTTGCCGTTCGGCAGATAGACGCCGTCGTAGCTGTCCACATTTTCGTGTATGCCGGGCGTCAGCATTTTCGCCTTTTGCGACGGGTCGTTTTTGGTCAGGTCTATTTCAAAGAGCTGCCAGCGCTCCTTGGGGTCGAGGGCTGAGAACATAAGCTTCTTGGCGTCCCAGTCGATTTCCATGTCGGTAATGGCGGGAGTGTCCTCCTTCGAGGCGTAAAGCAAAGACGCCTCGTTTGGCTTTGTGATGTCGAAAGTCCAAATCTGGTCGTTCCAGGCATTGCGGTTTTTCAAAAGCGGATTGCCCTGCCAGTTCGAGGGCAAGCCTTCATAGGGGGCTCCCCACGCGCGCTTTATGAATATCCACTTTTGGTATTTTTTCAGCGCTGGATTTGCAAGCAGGGCTTCGTCGGCAAGCTTTTAAACTCCTCAATCCTGCCGCGCTTTGAGAAGTCGCCCTTCAAAAATTCAGCCTTGATTGCCTTGTATTCGCCTTCCCACTTTTTGACGTCTTCCAAATACTTTCTCGGATAGGCCTTGTACTTTTTTGAAATGTCCTCGACGGCGGCCTTGACGTTGCCGAAGTCGTACCACAGCTCGCGCTCCGCCTGCAAAGTCATTACGGCGTCCTCGAAAATTTTTATCCATTCAAGCGACTTTTCGTCGAGCTTGCCCTCTATCATCGAGTTGTACTTCTTCTCGATCTTGCCCGCGGAGAACATCGACTCCTCTATGACCTTGCGCATCTGGGTCT
>JAFXRX010000285.1 GCA_017526045.1 Opitutales bacterium | reverse complement strand
GTGATTTCGGTGCCGATGCCCTTGTCTGTAAATATTTCCAGAAGCAGGCTGTGCGGCATGTAGCCGTCGATGAAGTGCACCCTGCGCACGCCCGCGGAAATCGCGGCGACGGAGCTGTCGACTTTCGGCAGCATTCCCCCGCCGATTACGCCCGATTTTTTGAGGCCTTCGACTTCGTCGACGTACAAAGTCGAGATGAGAGTCGTCGGGTCTTTGGGGTCGCGCAAAAGGCCTGCGATGTCGCACAAAAAGACGAGCCTGCGGGCTTTCAGCGCGGCGGCGACCGCGGCGGCTGCGACGTCGGCGTTGGTGTTGTAGGCGTGGTTGTCCGCCTCCCCTATTGCTATCGGCGAAATTACGGGGATTTTGCCCTGCAACAAAATTCCGTTTATTATGTCGGAGTCGACTTCCGAAATTTTGCCGACGTAGCCCAAGTCGATTTCCTCGCCGTTTGCGTCGCGCGAAAGGTGCTTTTTGCACTTGAAAACCTTGTTGCCCGCGATTGAAAAAGGCGAGCTGTGGCAGGATTTCAAAAGCGAGCAAATCTCGCCGTTTACCTCCTTGTTGAGGACGTTTTCGACGATTTTTACGGCGGCGTCGTCTGTAACGCGCATGCCGTTTTTAAATTCGACATTCAAGCCGGAGGACGCCATCGCCCTGCTTATCGCCTTGCCGCCGCCGTGCACGACGACGACGTTTATGCCGACTGCCGCAAGAAGCGAAATATCCTGCGCAACCCGCATTCTAAGCTCGGGGTTCGGGTCGTCCATAAAAGCCCCGCCGTATTTGACAACGAAGGTTTCGCCCTGGAACTTTTTTATGTAGGGCAGCGCTTCAATCAGCACACCCGCCTTTTCGGAGCTCGACTTTATATGCTCTTCCATCACTCGCCCTTGTTGAAGTCCACATAGGCTTCGGAGAGGTCGGTTGTAAGCAGAGCCTCCTCGCATTCGCCCATATTCAAATTCATTGTAATTACGAATTCCTTGCGGGATACGACTTCCTTCCAAGCCGCCTTGTTTTGAACCTGCGGCTCGCCCTTTTTCAAGACTTCGACATTGTCGTAAAACAAATCCATCTTCGAAAAATCCAAGCCCGTGCGCGCGTATCCCGCCGCGTCGGCGAGCCTGCCCCAGTTGGGGTCGCTGCCGTACCACGAAGATTTCACCAGGAGCGAATTGCAAATGGCGCGACAAATCTTTTCAGCCTGTTCGTGCGTCGCGGCTCCCTTTACGCGCATTTCCACAACCTTTGTGATGCGCTCGCCGTCGGCTACGATTTTGCGGGCAAGCTCGCGGCAAACCGCCGTCAAAGCCTCCTGGAACGCCTCGAAAATAACTGTGTTGGGCTCGACAATTATGCCGCTTTTTGCGGAGCATACCGCAAGGACAGTGTCGTTTGTGGACATGTCGCCGTCGATTGTGATGCGGTTAAAGCTCTTTGAAACGGCGAACGAGAGAGCCTGCTTGATTGTAGCCTGCGAGGCGTCGACGTCGGAGCCGATAAAGCAGAGCATCGTCGCCATATTCGGCTCAATCATGCCCGCGCCCTTTGCCATGCCCGCGACAGTGAACATTCTGCCCTCGCACAAAACTTTCGCGCAGACAACCTTTATTTTGGTGTCGCTTGTAAGAATTGCGCTTGCGGCCTTCAAGCCGTTTTCCTTTGCGGGGGCGGCCTCATTCAAAGCCTGCTCAATGCCCTTTGAAAGCTTTTCCATCGGCAGCCTCTCGCCTATTCTGCCCGTCGAGCAAACCAAGACTTTCGTCTTTTCAACGCCCAAGCCCGCGGCGACTTTCGCGCAGGTTTCGGCGGCGTCGCGCAGGCCTTCCTCGCCGGTGCAGGCGTTTGCGTTGCCGCTGTTTGCGATGATTGCAGAAATTGTCTGATTGCGCGAAAGGTGCGCGATGTCTGTCAAAACGGGAGCCGCCTTGACGTCGTTTGTCGTGAAAACGCCCGCAGCCGCGCTCGGACGCTCAAGCTTAATCAAAGCCAAGTCGAGCCTTGAGAGGTCGTTTTTGTTGCGGATGTCGCAGGCTACCCCCGCAAGCGAAAAGCCGTCCACTTCCGCAAGGCCGGCGCAGTTGTCGGAAATTTCAATCGAGTAAGGTTTCATATTCTTTTTCCTTTCAAAAAATTTTTATTTTTACAAAAGCCCCGCGCCCTCGTCGAAGCCGAACATGAGGTTCATAATCTGCACGCCCTGGCCGCTCGCGCCCTTTATGAGGTTGTCTATCGCGCTTGTTATAACAAGGTTTTTCGTGCGGGGGTCGTACACCGCGGAAATGTCCACGCGGTTGGTGCCGCTTACGTACAATGTGTCGGGATATTTGCCGCTTGGCAAAACTTTCACGAATTTTTTGGCCGCGTAGTATTTGCTCCAAATTTCGTAAATTTTTTCGACGCCGTCGAACTTTGCGGGGACTGTTATTGTGGTTGAAATTCCGCGCGTTGCGGGGCTTAGGTGCGGGTTGAACTGCACAATGACGTCCGTTCCGCCCGCGATTGAAAGCTGCTCCTCGATTTCGGAGAGGTGGCGGTGCTTGGGCAGGCCGTAGGCTGTCATGCTTTCGTTTCTGACGCAGTAAGAGTAGGTCAAATCCGCCTTTCTGCCGCCGCCCGAAACGCCGCTATAGGAGTCGATTACAATCCCCGAAGTCGAGACCGCCCTTTCGCGCATAAGCGGAATGAGGGGCACGAGTATGCTTGTGGGGTAGCAGCCCGGGCATGCTATTAGCTTGTCGTTTTTGGAAATGTCGAAAAGCTCGGGGATTATGTATTTGCCCATTTTGAGCAAATCGGGCGCGGGGTGCTCGCTCTTGTAAAATTCAATGTACCTTTCAAGAGAGCCCAAACGAAAGTCCGCGGAAAGGTCGATAACTGTCTTGCCCGCCGCCAGAAGCTCCCTTGCGTACTCCGCCGCCACTCCGTGCGGAAGCGCCAAGAACCAAAGGTCGATGTCGGACATTTGCGCCTGCACTTTGGGGTCGGACTTTATGAATTTGAAATCCTCCGAAAATATGTGCCTTAAAAGCGGCATATCCTCCACAACCGCCTTGCCTTCAAGCGAACGCGATGTGACAGCCCGCAATTCGACATTGGGGTGCCTGCCCAAAATTCGCATAAGTTCGATGCCCGCGTATCCCGAGGCACCCGTGACGCCTACTCTTAATTTTTCCATAATTTCAATTTTGAAAAACAGTAATTATTACACTTAAAAAAACAATTACAACAATTTAATGCACTCCCCCGCCCCAATTTTTTGCCAAAAAAAACGGCTTAAATTTTTACAAAAACTCTCCGATTTTTACAAAAAAGCAAAATATGTAAAATATCTTGGCAAAAAACAGGGACACTTGGCGCGCGCACTGTGCCAAAATGTCCCGCTTTTTTTCGGGCAAAATCCCCAAAAATTATTCCAAAAAAATTTTTCATGAAAAAATCCCTTTAAAATAAAGGCTTTGCAAAGAAACGCAAAATTTTGGCACGCGCAGTGCTACAAAGAAAGGCATTATGAGTAAAATATTAGGCATTGACTTAGGCACGACAAATTCCTGCATGGCTGTCATGGAAGGCGGCGAAAGCGTCGTAATTCCAAACAGGGAAGGCGCAAGGACTACTCCTTCGGTGGTAGCTTTTTCTAAAACGGGCGAAAGGCTCGTAGGCCAGGCGGCAAAACGCCAGGCTGTGACAAACCCGAAAAACACAATTTATTCCGTAAAGCGTTTCATCGGGCGCAAATACGCCGAAGTTCAAGACGAAATCAAGAACTTCCCCTACACTATTTTAAAGGGCGAAAACGACGGGGTTGTAATCGAATGCGAGGTAAACGGCAAGAAGGAGCGTTTCACTCCGGAGCAAATTTCCGCAATGGTTTTGCAGCAGCTCAAAGCCGACGCCGAAACCTACCTCGGCGAAAAGGTGACAAAGGCTGTCATCACCGTTCCCGCGTACTTTAACGACGCGCAGCGCCAGGCGACAAAAGACGCCGGCACTATCGCAGGTCTCGAAGTTATGCGCATCATAAACGAGCCGACCGCGGCATCTCTTGCGTACGGCTTGGAAAAGAAGAGCGACGAAACTATCGCAGTTTACGACTTGGGCGGCGGCACGTTCGATATTTCCGTCCTTGAAATCGGCGACGGCGTCTTTGAAGTGAAGGCCACCAACGGCGACACGCAGCTTGGCGGCGACAACTGGGACGCGGCTATCATCGACTTCCTGGTTGACGGCTTTAAAAAGGACAACGGCATCGACCTCAAAAACGACCCGATGGCTCTGCAGCGTTTGCGCGAAGAGGCTGAAAAGGCGAAAATCGCGCTTTCCACCTCGCAGCAGACCGACATCAACCTGCCCTTTATCACGGCGGACGCAAGCGGCCCGAAGCACTTGAACGTAACGCTTACCCGCGCAAAGCTCGAGCAGCTAACAAACGACCTCCTGCAAAGGACCGTAAAGCCGTTTGAAGCCTGCCTCAAAGACGCCGACATTTCGTCCTCGAAGATAAACGAGCTCGTCTTGGTAGGCGGCATGACGCGCATGCCCGCCGTCGTCGAGCTTGCAGAAAGGCTCGCCGGCAAGAAGCCCCACCAGGGCGTAAACCCCGACGAAGTCGTCGCAAGGGGCGCGGCAATTCAGGGCGGCGTGTTGCAGGGCGATGTAAACGACGTTCTGCTCTTGGACGTAACGCCTCTTACGCTTTCAATCGAAACCGCCGGCGGCGTCTCGACCCCGATGATTGAGCGCAACACCACAATCCCCAAAAAGGCCACGCAAATCTTCTCGACTTACGCCGACAACCAGACGGCTGTCG
>JAFXRX010000284.1 GCA_017526045.1 Opitutales bacterium | reverse complement strand
CCTTACAACGGCAAGCCCCACTGTCTGGGTCGCCTTTGAAAGCGGCAGCGACTCCATAAGAGACCTCGCCTCGACGTACCTGCCAGCCTTTACGAGAGATTCTACAAACGGCGGGAGGTTTTCCTGGACGTTTGTAAGCTCTTCGGGAATGCCCATTATGGCGACTGCGGGGTAAACGACGTGCCTGCCGGCCTCGGATGCCGCCTCCCATCTGCCGCCTGTGTACGCCTTGCGCATTCTTCTGAGCTCGTCGGTGACGCGGTACTTGAATTTAACGCCCTTGCGGTCTATCGGGACGAAAATCGAGCCCGGAGTGCCGTCGGTGAAGGAGAGCTTGAAGTTTATGACGCCCTCGACGGGGACGAGCTCTTCAAAGTCCATGTACGAGGATTTCGCGCTTTTGTTTGCCTGGTCCTCGACGAAGATAATTGGCAGTTTATTTTTTTGGAATTCCGCAATTCTTGGCTTGTCGTCCGCAGCCTGCTCAGCCGCCGCGAAAGCAGCCGAGGCGAATGCGAAGCTGAAAACCGCGGTCAAAAGTGTTGATTTTTTTATGTTCATATTTTGCCGAAAGTTTGGGGTTGTTTTAATTGATGGAATTTCTCAGCTCTTCGATTTGCTTGTAGAACTTGGCGTCCTTGTTGGATTCCTCTTCGAGGAAGGGGTCGAGCAGCTCTGTTTTTGCGTAGTCGATGTCGCCCATTTTCATTTTGAGGCGCGCGCCGAGCAAGGTAGCCTCCGAGGCGGGGTCGATGCAGCTTGCATAGCCCGAGGCGCACTGGACGTAATATGATATTGCCGAGTCGTTTTTGCCCTGCTCCTCGTCGATTTTGCCGAGCCTCAAAAGAGCCTCCGCGTGCGGTTCGCCGCGCCATGCGGTAGTGCGGACGATGTCGCCAAACTTGTTGCGCGCCTCGTCGAGCTTGCCCATTTTCCAGAACATTTCGCCCTGCTTGATTGCGGCGTAAACCGCCTTGGGGTCGAGCGCGAATTCCTTTTCGACTTTTTCGTAAAGCGAGTTTGCCACTTCGTAATTGCTGTGGCGCGCCTCCAAGTCCGCGAGGGCGAGCAGCGCGTCGAGGCGGTAGTCGGAGTCGGAGTCGATTACGAACTGCAGCGCGTTGCGCGCGGAGTCGAGGCTGTACTTTTCGTTGCACTTGCCCATCCAGATTACGACCTTGTAGGGCATATTTTTAAAGTCTTCCTCGCCGAACATCTGCGGGCGCTCCTTGAGCTTGCCGATTTCGTCGAGAGCCATTTCCATGCGGTGCTGCAGAACCTTGTCGCCCTTCTTCTTAGCCTCTTCGAGCTGCGAGCTGAAGAACTGCTCGGGCTCGATATTCGGGAACTTCGCCTTCTGCGATTTGTAAAGGTTCAAGAGCTCCAAAATCGGCTTGTTTTCCACCAAAACTTCCTTGCCGAATTCCGCCTTTTTCTCGCCCATTTTAATCTTGAATTTTGCGTAGACGAGCGGGTTTACGTCGGGATATTCGAGCGTGTACTGGTAGCGCGCCGCGGGGTCTTCGACGAACATTTCGAAGAACTTGCGGTCGGTTGCAAGCTTCTGCAGGAAATCTGTCGTGGCGTTGAGCTGGACCTTTGCCTCCTTGTAGAAATCGGGATAGGCGGCGAGGATTTTGTCGATTGAGTCGTTTTTGTAGTCGCCGCCGAATTTTTTGACGGAGTCCATATAGCCGATGACCGCGTCAGCCGACCTGCCCTGCTTGAAGAGCGGCTGGGAGAGCAAATAATACGCCATTGGCAGGTTGCCTTCGGGGTAGTCCTTCAGGTATTTTAAAAGCACTTCCGACTGCTTTTCGAAGTTTTCCGCAGCCTCGAGCATGCCCGCGCACTGGAAGAACGCGGCGTCGATTGTCTTTTGGCTTACCTCCGCGCAGTCGGGAACTTTCATATATTCTTCGTACGACTTTTTGTAGTCCTGCTCCATGAAGGCGATGTCGCCCAAGAACAGGCGAGCCTCGCCGATTAGCTTGCTGCCGGAGGCCTCGTAGTTTTCGATGAAAGATTCGAAGTATTTTGCCGCGTCCGAAATTTGCCCGTCGCCGAAAACCGCGATTGCGCGGCGGAAGCTCGCGTCTTCGTGGTAAATGCTGTCGGGGTAGTTTTCGACGAGCTGGTTGCCGAGCTTAAAGGCTTCTGCGTACTCGAATTTTGTAAGGTACGAGAGCATCTGCCAGTAGAGCGCGCCGTCGACGGAAGAGGCGTCGGGGTTGTCCTTTACGAATTTGGACATGTAGTTGCGCAGCGCGGTGTGCTCGCCCTTCGAGAGCCATTCCCTGCCCATGAGGAACATGTATTCGCCCGCGGTGTCGCCGTCGGGGTCTTCCTTCAAGGATTCTTGGGCGATTGTAAAGAACTTGTTGCGCTTCTCGACGTCGGTATCCGCCTTGTCGAGCAAAAAGAGCGCGTATTGGAGGTTGATTTCCTTCAAATATTTGCCGGTCAGCTTTTCCTCCTTGGACTTTTCGCGGTACTCGTTGCCGAGGGAGTCGATTTGCGATTCTTTGCCGGTTTGGCGCGCGCAAACGAACGCCGCGTAATAAAAGTCATCGACCATTTTGTCGTCGGGATAGGCGTCGATGAGCTGGCGGTACGCCCAGAAGCTTTCATACCTGCGCTTTGTCTGGAAGAAGTTGCGCGCCTTTCTTGCGAGGAACTGCGAGCGGTAGTCGGAGACGGTCGAAAGGCCCTTGATTTGCGCGTTGGCGAATTTCAGACGCTGCTCGAGCGCGGGCAAATCGGGGTGCTTGGTGTTCATGTTTTTAAGCGAGGCGATTTTTCTTTCGATTTTGGCCTTGTAGTCCTTCATGTAGTCCAAAATTTCGTCGCGCGTCAAAACGAAGGTGTAGCAGAGCGACGCGAGGGCGTATTTTTCCTCCGCGGCGAGCTTGTCGCCGGCAGTCATAAAGTCGGCGGAAAGTGCGATGTCGTAGCGGGCTGGCGTCTTGCTTGTAAGGTACGAAAAGTATTTTTTAGCCTCGTCGAAGTTCTCGCTTGCAAGGTAGCAGCGGATGAGGGCGATTGCCGCGTAAGTTTTGTCCTCGCCGTTTGCGACGGGGGAAGCGAGCATCTTTTTGAACCACTCTTCGCCCTTTTCCCAGTTCTTCATATTGTAGTAAGCCTGGGCGATGCGCTTTAAAATGGCGTACCTTTCAGTCTGGTTGAGCTTTTCGACGTAGGGCGACTGCAAATTCAAGCCCCAGGTTTCGGCGGCTTCGTCGAACTTGCCGAGGCCGTTGAGGCAGTTTGCCTTCAATTCAATCGACTTCGTGGCGCGGTCGCTGCCGGGGTATTCCTGCAGGATTTTGTCAAAATACGGGATTGCGCTTTCCAGGTATGTCGCGCTCGTCATATTTTGATATTCCGTAATGTAGCTGTAGCCCAGGAAAAAGTAAATATCCTTCAATATGGTTTTGTCTTCCATTTCGGAAAAACGCCTTACCAACTCTTCCAAAATCGGGCGGGCGAGCAAAAAATCCTTATTTTCGATATGCTTGAAAGCCTCGTTTCTCAGCTCGCTTACGCCTTTTTCCGAAAGCGTCTGCGCGTTCGCGGCAAAGGGCGACATTGCAGCGGCTGCGAAGAGCGATACCGCAAATATTCTATTTAACTTTTTGTACATACTCGTGATTGATTGTTTTATTTGTTTGTTTTTTTAAAATGGGTTCTCTTTCAGCCCTTGCGCGCCGCCCCGCGATATAAACGGGAACGCCCGCAAAAAGCAAAAAGAATAAAAGCCGGACAATGCCAAAACCTCGTTCGAGCAAAAACGGCTTTCTAAATTTTTTGAAAAATTAACACAGAATTGCGGAAATTTCCAAGCTTTTTTTTAAATTTTTTTTTGATTGAAGTAAACCGCCTTTGTGCTACCATAAAAATTTTCTAATAATACTATGAAGAGCAAAATCGAACCAAAAAACGCCCCGAAAGTTTTGATGAGGGGATCGGACATCATCGTAAAAGCCCTTGAATTGCAGGGGGTTGACACGGTGTTCGCCTACCCCGGGGGGCAGTCGATAGACTTGCACGACGCTTTCTCTAAATCAAAGAAGATACGCACAATCCTGCCGCGCCACGAGCAAAGCTGCGGCTTCATGGCGCAGGGCTACGCGCGCACGACCGGCAAAGTCGGCGTCTGCATGACGACCTCGGGCCCGGGCGCCACAAACGTCCTGACCGCCGTCGCCGACGCGTATATGGACTCCGTTCCGATGGTCATTTTGACGGGACAAGTGTTCCAGAGCTTCATCGGCAAGTCCGCATTCCAGGAAACCGACGTCTTCGGCATGACCCTTCCCATTGTAAAGCACAGCTACCTGGTTCTGAACCCGCACGACCTGCCCCGCATAATAAAGGAGGCGTTTGTCGTGGCGTCAACGGGGCGCCCCGGGCCTGTGTTAATCGACATTCCAAAAGACGTCCAGCTTGCGCAAATCGAGCCGGACTTCGGCGCGGAAATCGACATTCCCGGGCTCAACCGCCTGCCCGCCGCAAAGGCCGCGGAAATCGACAAGCTCTTGGCAATGATTGAAAAATCGAAGCAGCCCGTAATCTACGCGGGCGGCGGCGTCATAACCTCGGGAGCCGCAAAGCTTCTTGACGAATTTTCCGAAATCACCTCGATACCGGTTGCCACAACCCTCATGGGGCTTGGCTGCGCAAATCCGCTCTCCGACAAAAACCTCTACTGGTGCGGCATGCACGGCACATACGCGGGCAATTCGGCGGTGTGCAATTCCGACCTATTAATAACAATAGGGGCGCGCTTTGACGACCGCATAACAGGCGTCGTCTCGAAATTCGCCACAAACGCAAAAATTGTGCATATCGACATCGACCGCTCCGAGCACGGCAAAAACATCGGCATAGACTTCGGCATACACGCCGACGCCAAGGACGCGCTCGAGCTCCTCGTAAAGAAGGCAAAAACAAAATCCTTCAAAAAGCCCGACCTTAAGAACTGGATATGCCAAATCATCCGCTGGAAGGCGGAGCACCCCTACCCGTTCGCAAACCCGCCGCGCGAAAAATACATCACGGGCCCCGCGGCAATCAAGGCTCT
>JAFXRX010000283.1 GCA_017526045.1 Opitutales bacterium | reverse complement strand
TTCCCGAAGAATTGAGAACGCGCCTTACCTCGACGTCCTCGTACAAATCGGTGTCGTAGAGGGATTTTATGGACTGGTCGAGCGAGAACTGGTCGAACGGCTCGCCCTCGCGCAGCTTGATGTGCGCCATGACGGCGTCGTTTGAAATGTACTGCGGGCCTTCAATCTGGACGGAAATCGAGCCGACGCCCATAGCCTGGCGCATCTGCGCGGAAACGGGGGCGGAAACAAAAAGCGCGAAAGCCGCGATAATTAAAAATTGATATTTCCTAAAAAACGTCATCGTGTTTTTGGTAATTTGAATATTTTGTCAGGTCGCGGTTGAACATGAGCGTTATGTTGCCGGTCGGGCCGTTGCGCTGCTTTGCGATGATGAGCTTGACAAGCTTGTTGTTTGAAACCGCGGACGCGCCTTCGGGATCGGCGGCGGCGGACTCCTTTTTGTTGAGCCAGTTCAAAAGCAAAATTACGTCGGCGTCCTGCTCTATCGCGCCGGATTCGCGCAGGTCGCTTGCGCGGGGCTCGCGGTTTTCCTTTTCGGTTTCGCGGTTGAGCTGCGCAAGGACTATTACGGGGACTTTGAGCTCCTTTGCCATCGCCTTCATGCCGCGGGAAATTTCGGCGATGCTCTGCTCGCGCGGCACGCGGCTGTCGAGGGGCTTTAAGAGCTGCAAATAGTCGACTATTATAAGGCCGATGCCGTGCTGCTGCTTCAGGCGGCGGGCTTTGGCGCGCATTTCGAGGATGTTGATGTCGGAAAGGTCGTCAATCCAAAGGGGGGCGTTGCGCAGCTCGAGGCCTGCGCGCGTTATGTCCTGGATTTGGTCTTTTGGAATTCTGCCCTTGCGCAGTTTGAACATGTTTATGTTGCCGCGCGAGCAAAGCATGCGCATCAAAAGCTGCTCGGTCGACATTTCGAGGGAGAACACCAAAACGGGGATGGGCTTTTTCTTGTTGAAAATGGCGTTTTCGGCGATGTTTAGGGCGATTGACGTCTTGCCCGTGCCGGGGCGCCCCGCGATTACAATCATTTCGTTTTCGTGCAGGCCGCGCGTCATTTCGTCGAGCTCCGTAAAGCCCGTGGGCACGCCAAGCACCTCGCCGTTGCTTGCGATTAGCTTGTTGACAAGCGCCATTGCCGAGTCGATTTTGTCGCCGACCATTCTGGCGGAGTCGGAAATTCTGTCCTGGCTTATGCCGAAGATTTTTCCCTCGACGTTTTCCAAAAACATGTCGAGGGTGTCGGTGTTTGCGTTCGCCTTCTCGATTGTCTCGTAGCAGGTCAAAATTAGGGTGCGCAAAAAGTATTTTTCGCGGACAATTTCAAGCCAGTGCCTGAAGTGCGCGTAGGTTTCAATCCTGCCCGCAATCTCCGTTATTTTCTGTATTCCGCCGGCGTTTTCAAGCTCGCCCATGGCCTCGAGAGTGTCCGAGACGAGAATTTCGTCGACGGGCTTTTGGCGGTTGAAAAGGTCGAGAATTGCGGCAAAAATTTTGCGGTGGGAAGCGATGTAAAAATATCTTTCGTTTAGCTTTGAGGCAATGCAGACGTTTAAAACTTCGCCGCTTTTATCGAGCATCATGCTTGCCAGCAAGCCCTGCTCGGCGTCCGCGTTGTGCGGCAATTCCCTGCCCAGCAAAGCTTCCGCGCCCTCCCTGCCCGATTTCGGCGAAGAGCTCCTGCGCGCGGATACGACTTTTTTGGGTGATAATTCGTCCATACTATTTTATTTTTAAGAAATCCGTTATAGCCACTTTCGGCAAAGGCTCAACCATAAAATGATTTTGCCAAAACATTTTATCCTTCTTTTTTCTTTTCGGAAAAACAAAAATTTTTTTCGGCGAAAATCGAACGCGGCGCATTTCAAAAAAAAGCCCGACGCGCAAAAATATTTTTCCGCCGCGCATATCGCCGCGCCGCAAGCCGCAAAAAGCCCGCCCGCAATTCAAAAAAATGCGCGCCCGGATTAAAGCCGAACGCGCAAAAATATACAAAAAACAAACTCCGCAAAAGATAAATTCCCCGCGGAAAAAAGGGAGCAAAAAGGCCCTGCGCAAAAACAAATCGCGCCGCCTTTTAAATCGCGCCCCGCGCAATGCCCGCGCCGCCAAAAAAAGCGGGCGCGGCAATCATAAAAAAGAGCTATTCTTCAATCGGATTTTCGGAAACGACTTCGAAGTTGAAGTCGACCTTGATATCCTTGTGAAGCTTGATGGAGGCGGTGTGCTTGCCCAATTCCTTGACGGCCTGCAAGTGAACCTGCTTCTTGGCAAGCTCGACGCCTTCCGAAGCCAGGCGGTCGACGAGGTCGGACGCCGTAATCGAGCCGAACATCTTGCCGCCTTCGCCTGTCTTGACCGCGAACGCAACAGTGATTTCCGCAAGGCGCGCGGCGAGCTTTTCGGCTTCGCTTCTTTCGTTTGCTTCGCGAATTTCGCGGGCCTTTATAAGAGCTTCAATCTGCTTTTTGTTTGCGCGATTTACGGGAATCGCAATCTTCTGCGGGAACAAGAAATTTCTCGCATATCCAGCCTTTACCGTAACCTGCTCGCCCTCTCCGCCGAGACGCTCCACAGGCTTTACCAACAATACTTCTGTATTTGCCATACCTATTACTTCCTTATATTAAAAATTAAACCCGAAATCAAAACGGAACGTCGTCGTCCTCAAGCTCCTCGACTCTTTCGGGAGCCTTGCCGCGCGGCGCGGGGCTCGTGCGCTTGTAAACGTTGCCCGCGGACTGGTCGTCGCCGCCGCCCGAATAGGAGGAGTCGCGGCCGCCGCCGACAAACTCGAACCTGTCCAAAACAACGACGAGCTTGCTGCGGGACTTGCCTGTATCCTTGTCGTCCCAAGTATCCTGGCGCAGACGGCCCTCCAAAAGGATGGGCTTGCCCTTCGAAAAATACTTGCCGATGTTTTCCGCAGTCCTGCCGAAAGAATCGACTTCCACAAAGCAGGTTTCCTCGCGCAGATTTCCGTCTTGAGCGTTGTACGAACGGTTCACTGCAATGGAAAAACGGCAAACAGAAGTTCCGCTTTGCGTCTGCCTCAGCTCGGGGTCGCGGGTCAGATTGCCCATCAAAATAACTTTATTAAAAGACGCCATTTCAGAAAACCTTTCGCGTTAAAATTCAACCTATTCAGCCAGAACGATGAGGCGGTTTACCGTCTTGTCGCGGCTGAGCTTTTCCTTGATTTGCGCCGCCGAATTTGCCGGGCCTTCAAACGAAACGCAGACAAACACGCCGCTTACGAACTTGCGGTCGGGAGTGCGCGCAAATTCCTTGACGCCGAGGTTTTCAACGTTTTCAACCTTGCCGCCGATTGCGGCAACGATGCCTGTTAACTTTTCAATCAATGCCTCGACGGGCTGTTCGTAGCCCCTCGTGTCGAGGACAAATGTTGCCTTGTATTTCTTG
>JAFXRX010000282.1 GCA_017526045.1 Opitutales bacterium | reverse complement strand
TCGTCGCGATTGAAAGAGCGAACAAAACGTAGATGTTTTTCGGGTCTCCGTACGACTTGCGCTCGACTTCGCCAGCCTTGTTTTTAAAGCTTTCGAATATCATTTTGCCGCCGATGTAGTAGAGCAGCCCCGCCGCTATCCAGTGGTCGATTTTTTCGACATACGAGCTTGCAAGCACGCTTGCCTGCCAGCCCAAATAGGGCATCAAAGCTTGAAACCCGCCGAAGAACGCGGCGATGGCGAGCATATTTTTCAGCCGCAAATTTTCGCTCGAGGCCGCCATGCATATCGCGGCGGCGAACGCGTCCATCGAGAGCCCGATTCCTATTAAAATTGTCTGGAAAATCGACATTCCTTCAATCTTGCCGTTTGCGCGTTTTTTTCAATAAAATAATCCGCCTTTGCCGTTTTTTTTGGCGCAAATTTTTTGCTTTAATATTTGACTTGCGCCCCCGCAAAATGCTTAAATTCGCACAATGGGATTTGCCGTTTTGCGGGTATCCTTTTTATTGTATATGATGAAGTTTATTCCTACTGTAAGCCTTTTGGTGATGTCAAACGTCCTCATGACGTTTGCCTGGTATTGGCACTTGAAGATAAAGGAGCTGCCGACATTTTCAATCATTCTGATAAGCTGGGGCATTGCGTTTTTCGAGTATTGCCTGCTTGTGCCCGCCAACCGCATGGGCTATCAGCACTTCAACGCCGCGGAGCTCAAAACCATGCAGGAGGCCATCACGTTTTGCGTGTTCATGGCGTTTTCCGTCCTTTATTTGAAGGAGGAGCTGAGGTGGAATTATTTTGTCGGTTTTGCCTTTATTGTTGTCGGCGTATTTTTCGTATTCTTAAAAAAGTAAAATCAAAATTTTTATGGAAGCCAACCATGTCATTGCCGCCGCCAAGGCGCTCAATATATCTGTAAAGCAGGTTGAAGAAACCGCGAAGCTTTTGTCGGGCGGGGCGACAGTTCCGTTTATTGCGCGCTACCGCAAGGAGGCTACGGGCTCTCTTGACGAAGTTCAAATCGCCTCGATCCGCGACGAGCTCGAGCGCCTCGCATTGC
Source organism: Opitutales bacterium (assembly GCA_017526045.1). GTDB lineage: Bacteria > Verrucomicrobiota > Verrucomicrobiia > Opitutales > Intestinicryptomonadaceae > Intestinicryptomonas. The sequence goes on along the minus strand of JAFXRX010000282.1, from coordinate 930 downwards.
TTGACGCGCGCAGAGTTTCGATAAAAGATTCTCTTAAAGAGCGCAATTTGCTTACCGCAGAGCTTGAAAAGTCCATCGACGCCGCCGACACTATGGCGCGGTTGGAGGACATTTACCAGCCCTTCAAGCCGAAGCGCAGAACCCGCGCTATGATTGCGAAGGAGAGGGGGCTCGAGCCTTTGGCGTCCTACATTTTGGAAAACCAAAATTCGCCGCTCGGCGCAAAGGCGGAGGAATTTGTCGACGCAAAAAAGGAGGTCGAAACATCCGAGGCCGCGGTAGCGGGCGCGTGCGACATCATTGCCGAAATTGTCGCCGACGACGCCGACGCGCGCTCGGGAATGCGCGAATATTTCGAGCGCGAGGCTACAATGACTTCGAAAGTTATGTTTGGCAAGGAGGAGGAAGGGGCGAAGTACCGCGACTATTTCAACCTCTCCGAGCCCGCCAAAGACGCGCCCTCGCACAGAATTTTGGCGGTGCGCAGGGGCGAGGCGGAGGGCGTTTTGATTATGAGGGTGCTGCCCGACGAGGCGTCGGCTGTAAATATTTTGAAGAAGCGTTTTGTAAGCGGCGGCGGCGAGTGCGCCTCGATTGTCGCGCGGGCTGTCGAAGATTCTTACAAGCGCCTGCTCTCTCCGACTACCGAAACCTACATGCGCCTCGAGCTCAAAAAGCGCGCCGACGAGGACGCCGTAAAAATTTTCGCAAACAACCTGCGCGAGCTTCTCATGGCGTCCCCGCTCGGGCAGAAAAACGTGCTTGCAATCGACCCGGGTTTCAGGACGGGCTGCAAGGTAGTCGTTCTCAACCGCCAGGGCGCGCTTCTTCACAACGGCGTAATTTACCCCGAGCAGGGCGCGCTGAAACGCAGAGAGGCGGGGCTTGAAGTGTTGAAGCTTTGCAGCCAGTTTGAAATCGAGGCGGTTG
>JAFXRX010000281.1 GCA_017526045.1 Opitutales bacterium | reverse complement strand
CTTTGTCAAATTTCACGCCGGGCAATTTGGTTCTCGGCTTTCTGAAAGGAATCAGCCGCGAGCTCTATGATTTTTACAGCAGCCTGCCTGAAAATATCCGCAAAGAGAAAGATACTCTTGTGGGATCGGGCAACGCCATTAAAAAGAACCGATTGCTATGCCAAGCCTTTGAGGAGCAGTTCGGCAAAAAGATGACATTGTCCGCCTGCGGGGAAGAAGCCGCTTTCGGGGCGTGCCTGTGCGCGGTTAAAAAAGCGGATTTGCCGCTAAAATAGCCATTTTTTAAAAAAGCTGATTTTTTGTTGACAAAGCAATTTTTCCCAATATTTTGAAACATAGTTTAAAAACAAACGATGGGATAAGAAAGGAATGGAAATGAAAAAGATAATACTAGTTTTGTTCGCGATGTCGGCAATGCAGTGCTTCGGGAATGCCGACATTGTCGTCGACGACTTTGAAAGCGGCTCCTACGCGCCCAAATGGACGGTGGAGGGCGAGGCGTTCGGCCCCGCTCCCGCAAAGGGCGGCTATCCGTACCAGGGGAAGGTGAGCGCCTACAACGGCAGCTACTTGGTCGACTCTTATTTCAACCGCGACGACACTGTCGGCAAAATGACAAGCGCGCCGTTTAAAATAGAAAGAAAATATTTGACGGCGCTTGTCGGCGGCGGCGAAAAGAACGACAAGCTTTACATGCGCGTTTTGGTCGACGGCAAAGAAGTCGGCCGTCTGACAGGCAAAAACGACGAAAGGCTTGAGCCCTACGCAATAGATTTAAGCGCGTACGCCGGCAAAATGGCGGTAATTGAAATTGTTGACAACGCCAAAGGCGGCTGGGCGCACATAAATGTGGACGACATTATTCTTACCGACAACGCCCCCGAGGGGATTGTCGCGAAAAAGACGCTTCAAATTAAAAAAGCCAAGCGCTATATCAATATACCAATAAACAATTTAGCGCCCGAGCGGCTTGTGAAAATTTACGACCTAAGCGGCGAAAATATTTTGGTAAACGAGCAAATCCGCGTTGATTTTAAAAATCCGCAATGGATATGCTCTTTGGAAACCAGAGAGTTCGCGGGCAAGCCCGTAAATATTGAAGTGGGCACAAAAATCGGCGAAAAAGTGGCGTTTGAAACTACCGACACCTACAATGCCGGCAACTACCCCAACGAGCTCTTGCGCCCGCAGTACCATTTTTCAGCGCCGCAAGGCTGGCTCAACGACCCCAACGGCCTTGTATATTGGCAGGGCAAGTGGCACATGTACTACCAGCTAACTCCCTACCGCGTAATCGGCAAGCATACAAAATATTGGGGGCACGCGGTTTCCGACGACTTAATCTTTTGGCAGCACAAAGTGCCCGCGATAAGCCCGTTTTATCCGGCAAACGGCGGCATGTATTCGATATGGTCGGGCACTACTTATGCCGACACAAAAAACCGCAGCGGGTTGTTTGATAAAAAAGGCGGCCTGATTTTTGCGTACACATTCGCCCGCAAAGGCGATTTCGCGGGCTACTCCGCCGACGGTTTGAGAGCCGAGAGGCTTGAGCCGCCAATCGCGACAACCCCGGGGCGCGACCCCTGCATCTTCTACCACGAGCCGTCGCGGCAGTGGGTTGTGCTCCGCTACGAGGACGTAAGAAATCCGGCAGACGGCAAATACTACCGCAAATTCGCCTTCCATGTCTCAAAAGACCTCAAGTCTTGGCGGCGCACGCAGGAGCTCGACGACTTTTACGAATGCCCCTACATGATTTCAATGCCCCTTAACGGCGACAAAAATAATATGAAATACCTCATATTCGACGCTCGCGGCGAATGCGTGATTGGCGATTTCGACGGCGAAAAATTCACCCCGATGGGCGGCGGGCGCAGGCCTAAGTTTATTTTGGGCGACGCCTACGCGGGGCAGATATTCGGCAACGCCCCGAACGGGCGCGTTGTGAACGTGTCGTGGCTGCGCGAGGAGCAGCAAAACTACGTGGATTCGGGCATGCCGTTTTCACAAATGATGTCGCTGCCCGCGGAATTGAAGCTTGTCGAGGAAGATGGCGAATATTTCATACATCCAAGCCCCGTGCCCGAAATCGAAAAGCTCTACGCCGAAAAAACCCGCATAAAGGACAAGAAAATCGAGGGCGCTCTAAGCCTTGGAACGCTTCCGCCCTCTCTTATGATAGAGGCCGAATTCGACATCTCAAACGCCGACAGGGCAAGAATCGACATCGGGCCCGCGGGCGTAATCTTCAAAAAGAAGGAAAACGCCTACGAAATAACCCTTGTTCCCGTTGAAAAGCGCCCCGCAAAAACGCGCGGTTTAAAATGGGGCGGCGGCTACTATAAAATGAAGGGTGCCTCTTCCGACAAGCTCAGGGTGAAAATATTTGTGGACCGCGGCAGCATCGAATTGTTCCATGACGACGACAAGATGATGGTCTGCAAGCGCATACCCTTGGGCGACGAGCTTGTCGACGTCAGCGTAAGCGGCGGCGGGCTTGTGGTAAACGAGCTGATTCTCCGCGAAATGAAGCCCGCGTTCTCGAAAAAATCTCTAAAAGATTTATAAAATTCAAAAGGCGGCGCCGCCCTTGCGCGGCAAGCCTTTGAGCATCGGGCAGGGCAAAGAAAGGGATTCTTTTCTTTGCCTTTTTTTTTGCCGCGGGGCGATTTTTGCGCGGAGCGCCACGCCGCGGATAGCCCGCATTCCAGCGCTGAAATTAAAATGGTTGACAAGCGCCCGCGCCCGCATATCTTCAAACTTTTATTTATATTGTCAGAAAAGAATTTTATTATGAAAACAAATATCGAAAAAATTAGCGATACCAGGCAAAAAGTAAGCGTCTCTTTGGACGCGGCGGAAATCGCCAAGGAAAGAGAAAACGTGGTTGCGGACTTTGTAAAATACGCAAAAGTTCCGGGTTTCAGGGAAGGCAAAGCCCCCAAAGGCATGATTGAAAAACGCTTTGCCGAAGACATCAAAGCCCAGCTCGAGCGCGCCGTGACAAACAAGGCGGTCGAAGCCCTCAACTCGATTAAGGATTTCGATATTTTCGCGGTCGTCGACTTGCAGGCGGGCGACGTCGAAGCAAAAGACGGCGCGACTTTGACGTTCACAGCCGACGTCTATCCGCAAATAAAGCTGCCCGCCGACTACAAGACCTCTGTCGAGCTCAACCCCGTTGACGCAACCGAAGAGGAAATCCAAAAGACTGTCGATTTTTACCGCAACCAGCGCGCCCAGTACAACAAGATTGAAGACCGCCCCGCGCAGAAGGGCGACTTTGTCCAGGTTTCATACGAGGGCAAAATCGACGGCAAGAGCGTTGACGAGCTTGCGGAAAAGCCCGCCATGTACGGCAAGCAGAAGGGCACTTGGGAAGAGGCGGGCAACACCGACGTCCCGGGCGTTCGCTCGATTGTCGAGGGCGTTGTCGGCATGAAAGTCGGCGAAAAGAAGACTGTTGAAGAAATTTTTGCGGCGGACTTCCCCGAAGCGGCTCTTGCGGGCAAAACCGCCGTTTACGAAGTGGAGCTCAACGAAATCCGCGAAAAGAAGCTGCCCGAAATCGACGAAGCTTTCTTGAAGGACATGGGCGACAAGACCGAAGCCGACTTCCGCGCGCGCCTCGCAAAAGACATCACTGCCGAAAAGACCCAGCACAACGAGGTTTTGAAGCGCCAGTACGCGGTCGACCAGCTTATGGAAAAGGTGGACTTCCCCGTTCCCGAATCCGCTTTGGAAGAGGAGCGCCAGTCTGTCTTGCAGGAAATGATGATGCGCTTTATGTCCTCGGGCGCGACCAAGGAAGATCTCGAAAAGAACAAGCAGTCGCTCTACGACGCCGCCACAAAAGACGCCGAGCCCCGCGCGAAGATGCGCATTTTCCTCAACAGGGTCGCCGTCGCCAACAATTTGAAGGTCGAAAACGACGACATGCAGAGAATGCTTTGGCAGGAATCCGTCCGCACGCGCACCCGCCCCGAAGAACTCATCAAGCAGCTTAAAAAGGACCAGGGGCGTGTAAACAGAATGAGAGCCGACGCGCTTTTGCAGAAGGCAATCAACTTCATCGCGGAAAAAGCCGAAGTTAAAATTGTCGAAAAAAAGTAAAAGCCCTTATGCGGGGCGGCTTTTTGCCGAATAAAACATCTCAATAAAAAAATCTATGAGTTATTACAACATTCCATACGTTTTCGAGCGCGACGGCAGAAGCGAGCGCACTTGGGATATTTATTCGCGCCTGCTCAAAGACCGCATCATATTCATAGGAACGCCGATTGACGACTATGTCGCAAACGCGGTTGTCGCGCAAATGCTCTTTTTGCAGATGGAGGACGCCAAAAAGGACGTTCATCTTTACATCAACAGCCCCGGCGGCTCCGTCACAGCGGGCATGGCGATTTACGACACAATGAACTTCTTGCAGTGCGACGTCGTAACCTACTGCGTGGGCCAGGCCGCGAGCATGGCGACTGTCCTGCTTTCCTCGGGCGCGAAGGGCAAGCGCTACGCCCTGCCGAATTCGCGCGTCATGATACACCAGCCGCGCGGCGGCGCGGGCGGGCAGACCTCCGACATCACAATCGCCGCAAACGAAATTTTGCGCTGGCGCAAGACTTTGAACGAAATTCTTGCAAAGAACACGGGCCACGAAGTCGCGCAGATTGAAAAAGACTCCGACCGCGACTTCTTCATGTCCGCGACCGACGCCGTAAAATACGGCATTGTCGACCGCGTGATAGAATCGAAGCCGCGCGCCTAAAAATTTTTCCCATGGACAAGCGCGACGAACCAAAGTGCAGCTTTTGCGGACGCGGACGCGACGAAGTGCCCAATTTCATATCGGGCAAGGACGGCGCGCTCATCTGCCCCGCATGCGTCGAGGCTCTGCACAACATGATTGAAGTTTACATGAAAAAGGCAAAGCGCGAGGAAGAGCGCACTGCCATGAACTTCAACTTGAAGCCGCCCTCCGAAATCAAAAAGGCTCTCGACGACTACATAATAGGGCAGGACGAGGCGAAAAAAGTTTTGAGCGTCGGCGTTTACAACCACTACAAGCGCTTGAAGTCGAAATTCGAGGACGGCGAAGAATCAAATCCGCTGCTTGAAAAATTCAAGGATGTCGAAGTCGAAAAGAGCAACATTCTTTTAATCGGCCCTACGGGCAGCGGCAAGACGTTCTTGGCGCGCACGCTCGCAAAAATGCTCGACGTCCCCTTCGCCATTGGAGACGCCACAACGCTTACCGAGGCGGGCTACGTCGGCGAGGACGTCGAAAACATCGTGCTCAACCTCTTGCGAGCCGCCGACTACAACGTCGAGCGCGCGCAGTGCGGCATCATTTACATTGACGAAATCGACAAAATCTGCCGCAAGACGCAAAATGTTTCAATCACCCGCGACGTCGGCGGCGAGGGCGTCCAACAGGCTCTTCTTAAAATTTTGGAAGGCACAATTTGCAATGTTCCGCCAAAAGGCGGCAGAAAACACCCCGACCAGGAGTATATACGCGTTGACACCCGCAACATTCTCTTTATTTGCGGCGGCGCGTTCGTCGGGCTTGACAAGATTGTCGAAAGACGCTCGAACAACAAGGTTTTGGGCTTCAACGAAAACCGCCTGAACCCCGAAAGCGGGCAAAACATCTTAAAAAACGTCCTGCCCGAAGACTTGACTCAGTTCGGCTTTATCCCCGAATTTATCGGCAGACTGCCCATGGTAAGCGTTTTGAACGCCCTTACGCGCGACGACTTGATACATATTCTTACCAAGACAAAAAATTCGCTCGTAAGCCAGTACGGCAAGCTGTTTGCAATCGAGGGCGCGGAGCTCGAATTTACCGATGAGGCAATTTCCGCCATTGCCGACAAGGCTCTGGCGCTCGGCACAGGGGCGAGGGCATTGCGCTCGATTATGGAAAGCGTGATGCTTGACATTATGTACAAACTTCCCGATGCGCCCGCAAAAAAGATTCTTATCTCGGAAGCAGACATCCGGGACGCGGGCGGCATAAAAGAGCTTTAAACTTCATAGAACTCCGGGATCAAAAAAGGCGGCTCGGGCGAGTATGTATTTAATACACTCCCTCGCCGCCTTTT
>JAFXRX010000280.1 GCA_017526045.1 Opitutales bacterium | reverse complement strand
CCCAGGTCGGCGTAGCCTGTCGAGACGACTTTCGCGCCTCTGTCGTGGCCGTCCTGCCCCATCTTTGCGATGAGAATGCGCGGCCTGCGCCCTTCTTTTGCCTCGAACTTCTTTATCATTTCCGCGACTTCGTCAACTTTCGCCATATTTGCGGCTCCTTTCTTGAATTTCTTTTCGTACACGCCGCTTATCGAGCGGATTACAGCCTTGTATCTGCCGAAGACCTTTTCGCATGCGTCGCTGATTTCGCCCAGAGAGGCGCGGGCCTGCGCGGCTTCGACCGAAAGCGCGAGCAGGTTGCCCTCGCCGCTTGCGGCAACCTTGGTGATTTCCTCCAAAATTTGGCGGACTTTCGCGTTGTCGCGGTTTTCGCGCAGCTTTTTGAGCTTCTTGATTTGGGCTTCCCTTACCGCGGTGTTGTCGATTGCCAGGATGTCCAAAGCCTCTTCCTTTTCAAGGCGGAATTTGTTGAGGCCTGTGATGATTTCGCGGCCGCTGTCGATGCGGGCTTGGCGGCGGGCGGAAGCCTCTTCAATTCTGAGCTTGGGCAAGCCCGCCTCAATTGCCTTTGTCATGCCGCCGTGCGACTCGACTTCCTGGATGTGCCCCCATGCGCGCTCGTACAAAGCCTTTGTGAGGCTTTCGACGTAATACGAGCCGCCCCACGGGTCGATTACGCGGCAGATGCCCGTTTCGTCCTGCAGGTAGAGCTGCGTGTTGCGGGCGATGCGCGCGGAGAAGTCGGTGGGAAGGGCGATAGCCTCGTCGAGGGCGTTTGTGTGCAGGCTCTGAGTGTGCCCCAAAGCCGCGCCCATGGCCTCGATGCAGGTGCGCGCGACGTTGTTGTACGGATCCTGCTCTGTAAGTGACCAGCCGCTCGTCTGCGAGTGCGTGCGAAGCGCCATGCTCTTGGGGTTCTTCGGGTCGAACTGCTTTACGATTTTCGCCCAAAGCATGCGGGCTGCGCGCATTTTGGCAACTTCCATAAAATAGTTTTTGCCAATCGCCCAGAAGAAGCTGAGCCTCGGCGCAAAGTCGTCGACGTGCAAGCCCGCCTTCACGCCCTGGCGCAAATATTCAAGGCCGTCCGCGAGAGTGTACGCCATTTCCAAGTCTGCCGTCGCGCCCGCCTCCTGCATGTGGTAGCCCGAAATCGAAATGCTGTTGAATTTGGGCATATTTTTGGAGGTGTAGGCGAAAATGTCGCCGATGATTTTCATCGAGGGAGTCGGCGGGTAGATGTAGGTGTTGCGAACCATGAACTCCTTCAAGATGTCGTTTTGGATTGTGCCGGTCAGCTGCTCGAGCTTGCAGCCCTGCTCCAGGCCCGCGACGATGTAGAACGCCAAAATCGGCAAAACCGCGCCGTTCATTGTCATCGAAACCGAAACCTGCGAAAGCGGGATTTGGTCGAACAAAACCTGCATGTCCAAGATGGAGTCAACCGCAACGCCCGCCTTGCCGACGTCGCCGATTACGCGCGGGTGGTCGGAGTCGTAGCCGCGGTGCGTTGCGAGGTCGAAGGCGATTGAAAGCCCCTTCTGCCCCGCCGCGAGGTTGCGGCGGTAAAATGCGTTGGACTCTTCCGCAGTCGAAAAGCCCGCGTACTGGCGGACTGTCCAGGGGCGGACGACGTACATTGTGGCGTAGGGCCCGCGCAGGAAAGGCGCAATGCCCGCGGTGTAGCCCAAGTGCTCCATGTTTTCGTAGCACTTTGCGGTGTAGAGAGGCTCGACTTGAACCTGCTCCATCGTTTCGGTTATGAGCTCGTCAAATTTCTTGCCCGAGGCGCTCTCGATTTGCTTTTTCCACGCCTCAAAACTTTCGCCCTTTGCGGAATTTGCGAACGCGACTTTTGTAAAATCAGGATTTTTACCCATATTCTTATCCTTTCAATTTATATTACGCCAAGCTCCGCCAAGAACGCTTTGAGCGTTTCGTAATTATTGGATTTGATGCTTATGCTGCCGTCCATGCCCGCCTCCTTGTACGAGGCTTCGAACTGCGGGTCGGGAACGCCCGCCAAGAGGACGACGCCGCCGGGGTTCGCGCCTTTTAAAGCGCGCGCAACCGCGGGGACAAGCTCCGGATATGTCGCGTCGGTCGAGCAAATGACCGCGTATTTTGCGCCGCTTTCGGCAAAAGCCTTTGCGGCGTCCTCGGGCGATGAAAAGCCCTTCGGGTAAATTACATCAAAGCCGCCGACTTCAAAGAAGCCGCGGATGAAGTCGGCGCGCGCCTTGTGCTGGACAAGCGGGCCCATCGTCGCCAAAAAGATTTTCGGGGCGGAGCCGTTCTTCGCCTTAAATGCCGCGCTTGCGTTTCTAAGAGCCTCGAAGTGCTCGACAGCCCTGTGGATATTGAGAGATGCAACTGCCGTTTTTGCCGAATTGCACGAGCATATGCCTTTGCAGACACCCTGCACGCTCGCGCCGCTTTTGACAGCCTCGATTATCGCAAGCATGGCGTCCGCGCCGCCTTTGCCGCCGAGGCTAAAATCTGTTTCCTTGCGGGAAGCCTTAACTTTTTCTGAAAGCTTTTGCGCGGTTTGGGCGCACTTGCATTCGGGCTTTTCAAGCGGTTTTTCGAGCAGGTTTGCGTAGGAGTTTGTGCCGACAACCACGCTTCTGCGCGAATCGTACAGCTTCTTTCTGCCCGCGGAAGTTTCCGCGATTTTGCCCTGCAAAAATCCGCTTTCCAAAGCCTTTAAAATTCCGCCCTGAGCCTCGATTTCGGCAAAGAACGCCCAGGCTTTTTCCGCGATTTGATTTGTCAGATTTTCGACAAAATAAGAGCCGCCCGCGGGGTCGACGACGTCGCAGAGGTTGCACTCCTGCTGCAAAACAATCTGCGTGTTGCGGGCAATGCGCATTGAAAAATCGTCGGGCCTGCGCGCGATTTCGTCAAAAGGCGCAACAGTCATGCTCTCGACGCCGCCGATGATGCCCGAAAAAGCCTCGGTCGTGCCGCGCAGCATGTTTACATAGGGGTCGAAAATCGTCTTGTTGAATTTCGTCGTGCGCGCTGAAATGCGCATTTTGCGCGACTCGGCGTTGCCGCCAAATTCCTCGACAATTTTGCTCCAAACCGCCCTCGCCGCGCGGATTTTCGCAATTTCGGTAAAGAATGTCGAGCCGAGGGAAAGCCTGAACCTGACAAGCGGGGCAACTTCGTCGATTTGCATTCCCCTTTCGAGCATCGCTCTAATATAAAATACCGCGGTTGCAAACGCCGCGCCAAGCTCCTCGACCGCGCTCGCGCCCGATTCGCTGTATGCGAGCGTGTTTACGCCGATTGCGCCCATTTTTGGCTGGTTTTTTGCGTTGTAGGACGCCAAATAGTGCATTCTGTTTAAAGCGCAATCGATTGTCGCGGGCAGTTCGCCATTGCGCGCCAAATCCGAAACCGGGTCGAAGTAAAATCCTCCCGAAAACTTTTTACCCTCGAACGCCGAATAGAGCATCGCGGCAACAGCGGGAGTCGCAAGCCCCGCAAACACGTTTAATTCCACGCATTCTACTTCGACGCCTTTGAGCGCGGCTTCGATGTCCGCCTTAACGCCGACTGACAAGCCGCCGCAGCCCGCCTTCGAGGGGCTTTCGGCGTCGGCGTCCAAGCCCGCCTTGGTTTTTTCGTCCAAAACGAGCTCCACGGAAGTCTGCCCCTTGTTGAGGGCGTCCAAAATTTTTGCGTTAAACTCTTCGGACGTCGAGGCGTACATTTCCTGGGAAATCGCCCACGGCCTTGCCTTGTAGCCCCCCGCGCTTATGCCGCGCACGTAATTGCCCGACCCGGGCAAAGAGGGCTCGGCTGCGGCGTCTGCCTGGTTGTAAATCGGCTGCAAAACTATGCCCTCGGGCGTTTTTGTCAGCATTTTTTTGTCGAAGGGCGCGCCCTTTAAAAGAGCCTCAGCCTCCTTCTTCCACTCGTCGTATGTCGGGACGTGGAATTCCTCGAATAGTTTTTCTTGTTTCATTATTTATTTTGTAGGATTAAATGCAAAAATTTTGCCGCGAATTTTAGGAGAAAATCCGCAAAAAAGACGCAAAAATACGGCGGTTTTCAAGCAGAACCGCCAAAGTACATATGCGCCCTTTTGTTTAAAGTCTGCCCCAAAACAATTAAAAGTCAAACCGATTTTCAAAAAAACCCATTTTTGCGGCGCAAAAACGCAATGCGCCAAAATATTCCCGCGCATATAAAAAAGAGTTGATAATTTGCAAAAAATCTGCAATTTGTTTTATCCAGTTTTAAGTCCGTTTTGACGCTTGCCGGAAAAAAGCGTCCAAAAACATAAATACCATTGCAAAAAACGCAATTCCACACGGACTGCGAACGGATTTCTGATTTTCACGGGCGGAAATCCGGTCGTCAACTATGCGCAAATTAAAAATTCGGCGCAAAAATACAATAAGCCCGACACAATAAAAACACAAAAACATGGAAGAAAACACAGAAATACAAGAATCGCAGGCGCAGGCCTTGGCGGAGGAACAGCCCCAAACCGCGCAGCCGCAAGCCGCGATGGAAGAAACGCCCGCAAAAGAAACGGAAGCATACAAACCGCGCAAAAACCACCGCAACAAAAGCCAAAGCGCAAAAAAAGACGCCTCCGCGGAAAACTCCGCGTGCGGCGAAATCGCCGACATTTCCTCTTTCAGGGAAAAGCTCAGCGGCAAGCACATCGAAGGCTATTCCAACGCGGAAGGCGGCTCGGACGAAGAATTCGCCGAAAGGCGCAGCCGCAGGCGCCGCTTTGAAAATTCGGAAGAATCTCCGAACGGCGCGGAGCAGGAGCCGAAGCGCGAGGGCCCTTCTTTTGAAAAGCCCGAATTTAAGCCGAGGGCTGTCGAAGTCTCTTTGGACAATTCGCGCCCCGACTTCAAAAAGCCCGAGGCAAAGCCCGATTTCGTTTCGTACAACTCGATTGAAGAGCCCAAAATCGGCTTCTTCAAAAGGATAAAAAACCTCTTCGCCTCGCTCTTCAAAAAGGAAAAGAAAAACGGGGCGAAATTCCGCAAGAACCGCAAGCCCGACTGGAAGAAAAACCGCAAGTTTTCAAACTCCAAAGACGGCTTCAAAAAAGGCGGCGACTTCAAAAACCGCAAGCATTTCCGCCCCCACAACAGGCGCGGCGACAAGGGCTTCAAGCCCCGCAACGCAAACTCCGACAAGCAGTAGGCGTTTTGTAAAATGGACGCGATGCGGATAAAAGGCGGCGTTCGCCTGTGCGGAGAAATCTGCGTTTCGGGCGCGAAGAACGCGTCTTTGCCGATGTTCGCCGCGTCCCTTTTAACCGACCAAAAATGCGTCATTAAAAATGTCCCCGACTTGAGCGACGTGCGCTTCATGGCGCAAATCGTCGCCTCTTTGGGGGCGAATGTTTCAAACCCTCAGCCGGGCGTCTGGGAAATCGAGGCAAAAAACATTTCAAGCCGCGCGCCTTACGACCTCGTAAGAAAGATGCGCGCCTCGATTTGCCTTCTGGGCCCGCTTTCGGCGCGGATGAGGCAGGCGGAAGTTTCGATGCCCGGCGGCTGCGTAATAGGCGCAAGGCCAATCGACCTGCACATAAAGGGGCTAAGAGCCCTCGGCTGCAATATCGAAATCGAGGGCGGCTATTTGAAAGTGGACGCCCGCAAAATCAGGGGCGCGCACATCTTTTTGGGCGGCAGATTCGGCAGCACCGTAACGGGGACCGCCAACGTATTGATGGCAAGCGTCCTCGCCCCGGGCACGACAATCATCGACAACGCCGCATGCGAGCCCGAAATCGCGGATTTGTGCAAAATGCTCGTAAAAATGGGCGCGATTATCGAGGGCATAGGCTCCCCCACTCTGGAAATAACGGGCGTCCCGCGCCTCGGCGGAACCGAGCACAAAGTTTTG
>JAFXRX010000279.1 GCA_017526045.1 Opitutales bacterium | reverse complement strand
TCCGCTTCGGCGTCGCAGACGACTGTTGTTTTTTCGCTAAATTTGTCTGAAAATAGCCTGAAAGACGAAAGGTTTAGTTCCGCGCAGTTTAGGCTGCGGTCGAGCAGAAATCTGAAATTCGAGCGCTCGCCGATTTCGTCTCTTATTGTAAGCGAGGGGTTGTCGGAAATGAGCGTTCCAAAGCCCGCTGCGATAGCGGGGAAAAGCTCGCGGTAGCGCATCAGGTGGGCTCTGGCGGAGGCGGATGTTATGGGCGAGGGCTTTCCTTTGTGCTCCGCGATTTTGCCGTTTTTTGTCTGCGCAAACTTTATCGCAAGCATTGCGGTTTTTGAGACGATTGAAGAGTTGAAAATTATATTCAAGTCCGCGCACTCCTTGGGCAAAATTCCGCAGACGCATTCGATGCCCGCGTTTTTTAGAATTTCAACGGCTCTTCCGGCGTGGGCGGGGTTTGGGTCGAGGGCGCCGATAAATACTTTTTTTATTCCGCTTGCGATTATGGCGTCGGTGCAGGCTCCCGTTCTGCCTTTTGTTGAGCAGGGCTCGAGGCTAACATACATTTCCGCCCCCGCCGCGCTTTCTTTCAGCGAATTTAAGGCGTTTCTTTCGGCGTGCAAATCTCCGTCTTTTTTATGAAATCCCTCGCCGATAATTTTGCCGTCTTTTACGGTGACGGCTGCGACCATCGGGTTTGGGTGCGTCTTGCCCCAAGCGTTACGCGCAAGCTCGATTGCCCGCTTCATAAAAATTTCGCCGGAATTTTGCATTTTATTCGCCAACGTAGGGGTTTGACCTTCTTTCCGCCGCGACAGTCGTAAATTCGCCGTGCCCCGGCAGAATTTCGAAGTCGTCGGGCAATGTGTAGATTTTGTTTCTTACGGATTTTTCAAGATCGGCGAAGCTGCCTGTTGGAAGATCCGTTCTGCCGACGCTTTGGGCGAAGAGCAAGTCTCCCACGAAGGCGAGCTTTTTTTCCTCTATTATAAAAGACATGCTGCCCGCGCAATGCCCGGGGGTGTGGAGAGCCTTAATTTTGCAGTCGCCGAATTGCAGAAATTGCCCGTCGAACAGGGGGCAGTCGATTTTCACGCTTTCAAGATTGCTTTCGCCGAACATGTAGGCTGATTGCGCGCCTTGCTCTTCGATAAATTTTCTGCCGTCGGGGTGGGCGTAGATTTTGGAGTTAAAAAAGTAATCGCGAATTTTTTTTGCGTCCCAGATGTGGTCCCAATGCCCGTGCGTAAGAAGCACCGCGGCGAGGTCTTTGTTTTGGGCTTTGAGGGCGTCTTTTACTGCGTCGAAAGAGCCTTCGGGGGCGTCGATGAGCACCGCGCCCGAATTTTCGGGCAGAATTAAAAAGCAGTTGACGCCAATCGGCCCAAGTTCGTAGTGGAAAATTTGCATAATGAAAAATATTCAGAATTCCTTTGCGGTTTGGCAAGATGTTTTAATCTTAAAAAACAAAAAAAGTTGACTTTTCAAAAAGCGAGTTTAGAAATCTTATTAAAATTTTAATTTAATATTCCCACTGACTTATGAAGAATTGCAAAAAATATTCCATTTTTGCGCTTGCAGCGATGGCGGGCGCAGCCGCGTTTGCGGGAAATTCTTACCGCGTGGGCGATGACGACGCCGATTGGTCGGATATTGATATTTGGTCTCCCGCCTATCCGACTTCGAGCGATACGGCGAATTTGGATTCGGAGCTTACGACGAATTTCACATTGGATACGACAGTCGCTTCCGTAACCGTAAAGGGAAATGCCACTTTAAACGTGGAATCGGGCACGCTGACAACCACGGGCGATTTCAACCAAGCCTATTCAACTGTAAATATTTTCGGCGGCGAGATAAAAGTCGGCGGCACGCAATACACTGTCGGGGAAACCAACGATGCAATCGACGGAAGCCGGCTGAATGTTTACGGCGAGGGCGTGCTGAACGTAGGTGTAAACAATAAAAACGGCATCAGAATAGGGTATAATGCCGTAAATTACGATGTCGAAGCAAATTTCTACGATAATTCCGCAGTTGCGGGCAGAATTAGAATAGGCTCTGAAACTTCGGGCTCGAATGCCAATACGACTTTGAATGTTTACGGCAATTCCGTCGTGACAGCCGACTATGTGAACTTGTATCAGAACGCGACGTTGAACGTTTATGGCAGCGCGCAAATAAACGCGTCGTCCGACTTGCGCTGGGGCGACATGACCGCGAGCACCGCGAATGCCGTAAATATTTCCGGCAACGCGTCTGTCGCGGCGCGCGGAGGTTTTATTTTCGACGGCGCGACAGTTACGGTTTCCGACAACGCCTCTTTGATAACAAACGGCGGCAACGGCAACAATTTGTATCTTGGCGCGGATTGGAACAAGGCTTCAAGCGGCGCGGGGCATTTGATTTTTGAGGACAGCGCGACTTTCCGCGTTTCGCAGAATTTGATATTTTTAAACGGCTCGACTTTGACAATCAAAGGTTCGCATTTGCAGATGGCAGAGGG
>JAFXRX010000031.1 GCA_017526045.1 Opitutales bacterium | reverse complement strand
AACTTGGAATCCGTCAATCCCGACGGCACTATCTCTCCCTTAGACGGCGAAACGTCTTCGCGCGACGAACAGGGGCACGCGGCCTTCGCTTTGGGCGAATTTTACCGCGCCACGGGCGAGACGAATTTTCAGGGCTATGACATTGTCGATCTTGCCTCTCGCTGCATAACATCCCAGGCGTCTTCCGATTCCGACGCCGAAAACGGCATAGGCTATTCCGCATTGGGGCTTCTTTCCTTCGGCCCCGCCAAAGACCGCAATCCCGTTTGGGAAAAGCTTTCCGAGGACACTCGCAAAGTCCTCGACCGCCAGCTTTTGGCGCGCACCGACTACGAAAATTCGTACCAGATTTTCAACATCGCAAAGGCGGTTGCAAGGTTCTCGATGGGGCTCAGCAAAAAGGACGAAACGGGAAAGCTCATCGACAAATTTTTGGAGCGCATACAGGCGACGTCGTCCGCTAATTATTTTGACGACAAGGTCGAAAACAAGCTTACGGGCGTGTTCGACTTAACGGGCGTTTCGTCGTTTGTGTTCATCCGCCAGGCGTTGCAGCTGCACGCAAACATCCATTTGCGCGACCGCAAAATTCCGAGCCTGCGCACTTTCGCGGAAAAATATTTGAAGCTCTTGCCCGACATCGTCCGCGCCGACGGCCTGGGCTGGGCGTTCGGCAGGGGCTTGGGCGCGTACAGCCAAATGCACTGCATCTCCATGATTTTGCAGGCTATGCGCGACGGCTGGATTGCCGAGGAAAAAATGCCCGAGTACATGGACATTTTGCGCAGGCTCTTCCAGTTCTTCTTCATGACTTTCCTCGACCAGGAAAACGGCTACATGGTTGTTCGCGACGCCGAGCGCACTTCGGATTCTTCCTCGACGCGCATGGTGAACTTCGACGCGGCGCGCTATCTGTGCCAGTGGGCGCGCCTTGCAAAATGCGTCGGCCGCCCGCTGCAAGTCGGCAGGCGCATTGAAAAGAGCTTCGGCAAGTACGTCTCGTTCGACTCTTCCCAGAAAAAAGAGCAGGGCATTTTCATCTACCACAACAGCGAAAGCGGAATGCACCTGCATTTGCCGCTAATCGCCCCGGGCATCGAAAATTCGTCCTCGTCTTTGGCGTTCCCGCACATGGCGGGCATCTTCGACTGGCCTGCCGACAGGTACTTGCCGATACTCGTTCCCGAGCTTGTCTTTAACGGCAAAAAGACGACGCCGTCTTTCTACGGCAAACGCTGCACCACGGGCATAGGCCTGCGCAATTCGTACTTCTTCAGGTATGAGCAGCCCGAGCTCATTTCAGCCGACGGCGAAATTTTAAGCGGCATAGGCTCCTGCAAGGTAAACTGGACTTTCTGCGGCGACAAGATTACGGCGGATTTCATCTATTCTGTTAAGCAGCAAATCCAGCTCGATTCAATGCGCTTTGTTGTTGCAATCGCCTCTCCCCACAGCGAATACCACGTGCCCACAACCTACGCAATCGGCGAAAACGGCCTGGGCATAGGCGTCGAAAAGGACGACTTCCAGGCGGAGTGGCTCGACACCGCGGTCGTCAGCGACGACCCGAATTACCGCACGTTCTGGGGCAACATCCACTATCTGCAAATTTTGGAGCGCAGCCACCCGATGGTCATGCGCCCGGGCGTGCAGTACCGCCTGACTGTTTCGTTCCAGCCCGACATCACGTTTGCCGAGGCTTAAAAAAAGCGGAAAAAATCTCTTTGAAAAATCCGCGCAAAAATTTTTCGGCGCGGATTTTTTGTTTTTGCGCAAAAGAAAATTTGCCCGCGCAAAAAGCGGATTGCGCCTTATTCGGAAGATATTTTGAACGATTTTGAAAAATATGGGGCCTTTTGCGCCGCCATGCGAAAAATAAACTCGACAAAAGGCGCGTTTAAACGCATAAAAACTATCTTTTAAAAAATTCGAATTGCGCGCTTGGGGCAGTATCCGCGCAGCTTAGGAATGATGAAAAAGGAAAAAGACAACTCAATAGACTTTGTTTCGCCCAGAGAATTTTACGGCGCGACGGCAAATTGCGCGCCTTCGGGTCTGCCCGACATGCAAAACGCGGATTCGACCCAAATCAAGGGCGCGAACGTGCCGATTATGCAGGTGGGCATGCACAACTTCAAGCTGCCGCTCAAATTCCTTGCAAAAAACTGCGAAGTGCGCGAGCTTCAAGCCTCTATTACGGGGACAGTGTCGCTTTCTGCAAACGCAAAGGGCATAAACATGTCGCGCATAATGCGCACGTTTTACGAATTTCAGGACAGAATTTTCACGCCCGACATTCTCGAGGAAATTTTGCGCGCGATGAAAGCCCAGGTGAAAACCTCCCGCGCCAACATCAAAATTTCGTTCCAGTACCCGATGAAGCAAAAGAGCCTGCGCAGCGGCCTTGAGGGCTGGCAATACTACAACTGCGCATACGAGGCTCGCCTCGACGACCTCGACAGGCTGCGCCGCCTTATGCATTTCGAGTTTGTCTATTCCTCCGCCTGCCCTTGCTCCGCGGAGCTTAGCGAGCACGCGCGCGTGAACCGCGACATTTACTGCGTGCCGCATTCGCAGCGCTCCAAGGTTAGGATAAGCGTCGAGCTTGCAAAGGACGCGGCGCTGTTTATCGAGGATTTGCACAAGCATTGCCTCGACTCTTTAAAAACCGAAACGCAGGTTATGGTAAAGCGCGAGGACGAGCAGGCGTTCGCAGAGCTCAACGGCGCGTACGTAAAATTTGTGGAGGACGCCGCGCGCCTTATTTACGCGGCTTTGGACAAAGACCCGCGCATTGCGGACTTCGAGGCTGCGTGCATTCATCTTGAAAGCCTGCACTCGCACGACGCTGTAAGCGTAATCTGCAAGGGCAAGCCGGGCGGCTTCAACGCCTCGTTTAACGACTTCGGCTCGCTTGTTTGTTAGGCTCTAAGCAAAATTTTTGCGCGAAAAAAGCGCGGATAATTTTAGCCCGCGCGGTTTTTTTGAAAAAATTTTTTGAAAAAAATTTTGCTATTTTGATTTTGCGCCGCCATGCCTCGAAGCCTCGACAGCCGCGCCCACAATGCCCGCGCGGTTTTCAAGCTCCGCCAAAACGAGGTCGCACTTCACGTTGAGATGCGAGAAGAATTTTTCGGGCTTTGACGAAACTCCGCCGCCTAAAATAATCAGGTCGGGATTTAGCAGATACTGGACGTAGTTTAGGTATTTGTTGAACCTCTCCGCCCATTCCTCCCATTTGAGGTCGTATTTTTTGCGGGCGGCGTCGGAGCAAATTGCCTCCGCAATCATCATTTTGCCCGATTTTTTATCCTTCATTTTTATGCTGCCAAATTCCATGTTCGGCACGAGATGCCCGTTTGTAAAGAGGGCTGCGCCTATGCCAGTTCCCACTGTCAGCATTAAGACCGTCCCGTCTTTTTTGCGCCCCGCGCCGAACTGCATCTCTCCTATTCCCGCGGCGTCGGCGTCGTTTATCACCCACGCCTCGCACGCGCAGCGTTTGCCGATTTCCTCTGCGAGGTTCACACCGAAGAAGGGCGAGCCCAAATTGAGCGCGGTTTCGATTGTCTGCGCCCTGACGACGCCCGGGAAGCCGCAGCCGATTTTCCCGCTCCAATTCAAAGTTTTTACGATTTCGTCTATCGCGCCCAAAAGGCCTTCGAGGCTGTATGGCTTTGGGGTTGGAACGCGTATTCTGTCGCTTAAAAATTTGCCGCTTTTGACGTCCACAACCGCGCCTTTTACGCCGCTGCCGCCTATGTCTATGCCCAAAACTTTTTTCATTTGCATGCCTTATTGAATTTTTTTTGACGGGGGTTTAGAAAATTTTTGAGCGCGCCCTGCCGAGGGCTGTCAGCGGGAAGTAGTGGCGGTACCAGTTGTAGTTGAGCATAAAGCCGCGCGCAAGCTCCTTGCCCTGCGGCAGAGCCTTGCCGCTTCTTAAGTCGATTTTTGCGCCGAGGCCGTAGCCCGGGAAGCCCGTGCCGGTATAGTAGGGCTCGTCCCAAGTGCCGTCCGATTTTTGCGTTTTAGCCAAAAATTCGCAGCCGCGCCTTATGTTTTGCAGATATTGCGGCGCGTCGAAGGAAAGCATTGCGATTGTCGCCCAAGCGGTTTGCGACGCAGTCGAGGGGATGCCCGTTCCAGAATATTTCGGCTCCATGTAAGAGGCTATGCTCTCGCCCCAGCCGCCGTCGGGATTTTGCTTTGAGGCAAGATATTCAAACGCCTTTTTGATTGCGGGGGTTTCGATTGTGTCGCCGATTGCGGCAAGAGCCGTCAAGACCGACCACGTCCCGTAAATGTAGTTTACGCCCCATCTGCCAAACCACGAGCCGTCGTCTTCCTGCTCCTTGTAGATGAACTTTAACGCCTTTGCGATGCTCGGGTGGCCGCGCGAAAATCCGCACATCGAAAGAGCCTCTATCACGTGCGCTGTTACGTCGGAGCTCGGCGGGTCGAGGACTTCGCCGAAGTCGCAGAAGGGGATTTT
>JAFXRX010000278.1 GCA_017526045.1 Opitutales bacterium | reverse complement strand
TCGTCCTTCAAAAGAAACGCGCCGCCGAATATTGCGGAAAAGGAGAGGGGGGCAAAGCCAAGCAAGAGCTTTGTCGAGTCAGAATAAGAGCCCCAAAAATTGTGCACGCAAAGAATTGCGCCAAGCAGCGCGATAAACCCGCCAAGAAAATACAAAGGCAGCATCGTAAACTTCGCGCCTGCTGAAATTTTCGAATTTAAATGCGCCCTGAGCCGCTGCTCGGAGAAGGCGTCAATCAAGCCCTCGTCGTAGTACGACGGCAGCTTTTCGAGAAGTTGTTTTTCAAAATTGCCCATATTTTCGTTATACGAAGTTTTGCGTTTATGCGTCAAGGCAAAATGCCGAATAAAAAACTATGAACGGCTGGCTTTTTTTGAAATTTTTGCTATTTTTTGCGTGCTTTGCGGCGTTTCTGTACGCATGCAGAAGTTTTTCCCCGAAGGTCGAGACCGCGAAGAATGTAGATATAAATAAATATATGGGGACTTGGTTTGAAATCGCGCGGCTCGAGACGCCGTTTCAGCGCGGCAAATTCAATTCAAAGGCGGAATACAAACTTTCGGGCGACGGCAGCGTCTCGATTTTGAATTCGGCCGAAGACAAAGACGGGCGCAAAAGCTTCGCCTCCGCGCGCGCCTACGCGCCCGACTCCGACGACTTTTCGAAACTGCGCGTGAGCTTTTTCCGCCCGTTTTACACCGACTATTTTATTTTGGAAATCGACCCCGACTACCAATGGGCGCTCGTCGGGGGAGGCGGCGGGAAAAAATACCTGTGGATACTTTCGCGGACGCCCGAATTGGACGATGCGACGCTTAATAAAATAATAACTCTCGCCCAATCCCGCGGCTACGACACCACAAAACTCCTCTACAACTCCGCCCTGTCAAACCCCGCCCAATAAAGTAGTCCAACTTTATATCCGCCATACCTTTTAAAGTGCCAATTTGGCACTTTAAAATATTTGTTTTGCTTCTTTAAGATTTTTATATTTCATGGCATAAAATGTAGTCGGAGATTGTATTATATATTTAATGAATTAGTCATTCTTTCAATACAACGTTTCTTTTGGTTGAGATTAGGATGAACATATAGATTAAGCGTAGTTGCGACATTGGAATGTCCAAGCAGCGTACTCACAGTTTTATAGTCGCATTGTGACTCAATACAACGAGTTGCGAATGTATGTCTTAACCCATGAAATGTAATTTTAGGAATTCCAAGACGATTCAATAGTCTCGAAAAATAATCTCGATATGCTCGAGGTTCTTTTGAATGTGTTGATAAACCTACAACAAATGGTGAATTGGATATTTTTCTTACTACCTTTAAAGATTGAAACAGTTGTTTTGAAATAGGAATTTCACGATATGAGTTTTGGGTTTTAGGACTTGAATAAATTTTTTCAGTTAATTTTAACTCACAGTTGTAAATCCTACCTACTGTGTGTTTTACGGTTATAATTTTGTGATTGAAATCTATATCGTCCCATTTAAGGGCGCATACTTCACCTATTCTCATTCCCGTACAAATCGATAATAGGATTCCTATATTTTGTGGGGTTGGTTCGTCTATCAAATAACGCATCAATATACGTTGATGATATAGTGTTAACGTTTGCAAATGATGTGCAGTAGTCTCAGTAGGATATTTTATCTCCCATTCTTCAAAAGGGAATGTTTTATGCTTATTTCCGTATTTGACTATGGATTTTAAAACGGAAACCGTGTCTTTTACTGTTTTTTTTGCAAGTCCCGAGGATAATTTCTCTATAATAAATTGCTGTACATCAGCTTCTGTTATTTTCGTCATAGTTCCGAAATAAGGAACCAAATGAGTTTGAAGCACAAGCATGTAAGCGCACATTGTGGAGTGCTTTACTATTGATTTTTTAGATTCCTGCCACTGATTCGCGACTTCCTGAAAAATTTTTTCTGTAACCATATTTTGAAAGAATAAGAAAATTTTTATCTTTCAAAATAACAAGTTTTCAAATCTCTTGATTTTTATCGATTGCCTTTTACATGGTTATGAGTTTTGCATAACATTTGACAATTTTCAATCGATGAACTTCCGCCTTTGCTCCAAGCCGTGACATGGTCGGCGTCCATCTCTGCGTATTGATAAATATGAGTTTTTTTTGCGTTATTTCCTATCGCACAAAGCGGGCAGTTTGAAATACCTTTCTTTTTCGCTTCTTCTGTTTGTTTCTTATATACGGTTTTTTTAGTCGATTCTTCAAAGAGGCGTATATTTAGCAATTTTGTATCTTT
>JAFXRX010000277.1 GCA_017526045.1 Opitutales bacterium | reverse complement strand
GATGCGGTGGACGCGGTCTATTGCCTGCTCCTCGACGGCGGGGTTCCACCAGGGGTCGGCGAGGAAAACGTAGTCCGCGCCCGTTAGCGTGATGCCCGTCCCGCCCGCGCGCAGGCTGACAAAAATGACAGCGGGCTTCTTCGTCTTTTGGAAGGAGTCCACGGGCAGCGCCCTGTCGCGAACATCTCCCGTAAGCTCGAAGATGTCGGCTTCGGGGAAGTCGGCTGAAACTTTTGCCTTCATTCGGTTTATGAATTTTACAAACTGGCTGAAAACGACAGCCTTTCTGCCGCTTGAAATTATCGACGAAAGCGAGGCGCAAAGAGCCGAAATTTTGCCGCTGTTTGAAAAGTCGCAATTCTCCAAATTAGGCAGCAGCGCGGGGTCGCAGGCGGCCTGCCTCAGGCGCGTGATAAGAGAAAGAATTGAAACCCTCGCCCGCGCGTCCCCGCCCGAATTTTTGAAGGTCTCGCGCGCGGCCTGCATTAGGCGCGAATATTCCGCGTTTTGCATGTCGCTCATGGGGCACGGCAAATCCGCGACGAACTTCGGCGGCAGCTCGCGCGCGACTTCGCTTTTCAGCCTGCGCAAAACAAACGGCGCAATCTGCCTTTTGATTGTCGATGAAAAGTCGGGCTCGGACATTCTGCGCTCGAACTGCGCCCTGCCGCCCATAAGCCCGGGCATGAGCCACCTGAAAATCGTCCACAAATCGGTAAGGCGGTTTTCGATTGGCGTGCCGCTCAAAGCGAGGCGGAATTTGGATTTTATCGACATGCAAGTCGCGCTTATTTTTGAGTCGGGGTTTTTGATGTACTGCGCCTCGTCCAAAATCGCGATTTCAAATTCCGCGCCCTCGAGCTTTTGCTTGTTGCGCCTCAGCTGCGTGTAGCTCGCAAGCCAAATTCCGCCGCCGTTTGCGGCAAAATCCGTATTCGAGTCGAAAACAAAGCATTTAAAATCCGGGAAAAACTTTTCGATTTCGCCCTTCCAAACGGGAATGACGCTCGCCGGGCACACAATCAAAAATTTCTTGGAGCCGCCGTAGTGCGCCGATATTGCCGCAAGCGACTGCACCGTTTTGCCAAGCCCCATTTCGTCGGCAAGCAGCATCGCGCAGCCCGCCGAAAAAAGCGACAAAATCCGCGAGACGCCGTCGCGCTGGTAGTTGCGCAGAAAATCGAGATTTTCGAGAGGACAAGAGCTTTGGCAAACCGACTTCTTCCAGCTTGAAAGCTCTTTTGAGATTTTTATTTTGGCGTCGTCAAAAAGCGTGAAAAGCATGTAGCGCGGGGGCTTGCCGCCGAACAAGTCGAACGCGCGCCTCGCGCCCGCAATCAAATTTTCGTCGCGGGTCGAAATGCGCACAAGCCCCCTGTTTGCAAGAACTCCGCACTTGCCGCCCTTCCCCTCCAAAATTTTGAGCTCGTCAAAGCCGATTTTTTCGCCGTCCAGGCTCGCGTAAAAATCCGCCGCGAAATTGCACTCCCCGCTCTCCTGCGCCGACACGCTCAAATTCAAGTCGCGCACGCCTTTTGAAAGCAGGTCAAGGTCTTTGTTTTTGGGGATGAAAAAATATTTTCTCCACTGCGGCACGACTTTTGTGGCGACATACTCGAACGCCGAGACGTCGGAAAACACGTAGCTTTTGCCGTCGTATTCAAAGCCAGCCTTCCGCGCAAACGACGCAAGCCTAATAAGGCTTTCGCGCTCGGAGGCTGTAAGCGACGCGGCGTTTGCTGCGTTCTTGCCGAATGACGGCACAAGCGCGCCGTTTATTTTCCAGTAAGACGAAAAAGAAAGCGTCTCGCGCCTCAATTTAAAAATCAGATGAAGCCTGTTTTGAGGCGGAATTTCGGGCTTTTTTTCCCGAACTTCTTCAGGCTTGATTTCAGCCTCTTCGATTTTTTTTGGCGCGACGAATTTTAAGGGCGGCAGCTCGTCCGCCATAAGCTCCTCGATTTCGTAAAAACCCGCTACGGCGCAGACGGAGTCGTAAAAATCGTCGCCGCTCGAGCCCCTCAGCGAAAAGCCGCCGCGGTCGAAATCTATGACGCAATACCTCTCCGCCCCGTCGGGGAATTTCAGGCTTGCGCTTGCGTATTTTTGCCGAAGCTCCAAGACGCGCACCGCGCCGCCTGTGTAGAGCCTTCGCCCCTCTTTCAGCTCCCGCGGCGAAAACCTGCGCTCCCAGCCAAAGTCGAAACTCTCGAACCATTCTTC
>JAFXRX010000276.1 GCA_017526045.1 Opitutales bacterium | reverse complement strand
GCGGTGTCGCTTTCGGGGACCATTCCATCCGGCACGTTGGAAACGGTACCTACCAACGCGTCCTTGGCGAGAAAATCCATCATCGCCTTTTTTGCCGCCAGCACCCTTTCGTTTTCCTCGATGACGTGGCGCGCGCGCTTGTAGGCGTTTTGGCTCATTTCGCCTTTTTTCGCCTCCAAGTCGGAAATCGAAAATTCGCGCAGCAGCCTTTCTTCGCCGCCGCTTGAAAGAACATTCGCGGCCTCCATGCACTCGCCGTGGCGCGCCGCGTAAAGGCCGTCGACGAGCGCGTGCTTTTTTGTGGAGTTGAACAGGTAGAACTTGCAGTTTTGGGGCAGGGGCAGGGTTTCAAACTCCTCGCTTTTGCAGTCGATGAAAACTGCGGAATTTTTTTTGCCGAAGCCCGAAACGCCCTGGTCCAAAATTCCGCAGGGCATATTCAAAAAGAGGTTTTCGCTCTTTCTGCAAACGCGCACCATGTCTTTTTTTTGCATCGGGAAATTGTAGAGCTTTGCGAGGGCCGCGCACGCCGACATTTCTATCGCCGCGCTTGAGCTTACGCCCGCGCCGTGCGGCAGGTCGCTTGCGTCCGTCATGTCAAAGCCGCAGTCCGCCCGCATGCCCGCCTCGAGCATGTATTTGAAAACGCCGAGGGGGTAGTTCGCCCAGTTGAGGGCGCGTGGCAGCGGCTTGATGCCGCCGATTTCAGACCAGACTTTTTCGCCTGTCATGGCGTTTGCAAAGCATATTTTTTTGTCGCCTCTTTTCGAGACGGCGACTGCTATGCTTTTGTCTATGGCAACGCCCATTACAAAGCCGCCGTTGTAGTCGGTATGGTTGCCGACGAACTCTATTCTGCCCGGGGCGATGCCCGAAACTTGCGGCTCTTTTTCAAAGTATTTTGCAAATCTTTCAACAGCTGTTTTAGCTACCATAAAAATTTCCTTTTAGCTGAAATAGACGTAAAGCGACGACGTTATCGCAAGCACGACCGCGCCCATTATATATACGGACTTCGAGTGCTCGATGTTTATTTTCGGGTTTTCGGGCATCGCGATTTCCTGCCTGAGCGGCTTTACAAGCCTCATTAAAAGCATCAGGACAAGAATTGCCACAAAAGTTATCGCCATTCTGTTTAGGAACGCGACTTCGGGCAGGAAGATTTTAAGAAGCCCGTAAATCGCCGGGCTTGCGATTATGCCGACCGCGCCCGAAAATCTCGGGGCTTTTTTGGAGAAGAGCCCGAACAGGAACACCGCCAGAATGCCCGGGGAGAGGAAGCCCTGGAATTCCTGGATGTATGTGAATATGTTGCCGAATTCGGGGTTGTTCAAAAACGGGGCGATTATGCAGCCCAAGACCGCGAACAAGGCAACACAAATTCTGCCCGACAAAACCTGCGCGCCGCCGCTTGCGCTTTTGTTCACAAATCGCTTGAAGATGTCTATTGTAAATATTGTTGATGCGGCGTTGAGCATCGAGGCAAGCGAGCTTACAACCGCGCCCAGAAGCGCGGCGAATATGAAGCCAGTAAGGCCGTTTGCGGGCACGAGCTCTTTCAAGAGAAGCCCGAAGGCAGTGTCGTATTTGTAGCCGATTAGGTTTTTGGTCTGCACGCTGCCCGCCAGCTGGCTTTTGAGCGTCGGGTTTTTCAGGTTCGGATTTTTCGCGCACATTTCCGCGTTCCACTTGTCGACCGATTTTACGAGGGCGGGGTTTTGCCTTGCCCACGCGCTGTCGTATGAAAACCTGATGTCCTTGAGCTCGTTTTCGCCGCGCAGCTCGAAGTAGTTTTTGAAATATTCCAGCGCCTCAGCGTCGGGAAGATTTTTTGCAATCGGCTTGAATTCGGCGGCGGCGCGCTCGATTTCAGCCGCGGGGATTTCGGCAAAAGAGTTGAACTTGCCGAGTTTTTCGCCGGCGAAAACAAGCGAGTACGCCTCAGCGTTTGCGGCTTGGATTTTTGCGTCGCCCAGAGCCGCGTCGGCCATTTTTTCCGAATAGAGGTTAAAGGCGATAAGCCCCGGGAACACGATTAAAAACGGGATTAAAATTTTCATGAACGCCGCAAACATTATGCCCTTTTGCCCCTCGGCGAGGCTGGAGGCGCCGAGCGTGCGCTGCATTATGTACTGGTTCAAGCCCCAGTAGTAGAAGTTGGGAATCCAAAGCCCGATGATGAGGGCAGTCCAGGGCACTTCGCTGTTGTCGGCGGGCAGGAACATCGTAAGCTTGTCGGCGTTTGCGGCGGAGAATTTTTCGAGCCCGCTCGAAGTGTCGGTCAGATTTTTCAGCGCGTCCGCGCCGCCTGTGTGCGCGATTTTTTCCACTTCAATCGCGCCCATTGCGTCGAATGCAAGATACGCGATTATCGCCCCGCCCGCAATCAGAGCCGCGCCCTGGATTAAGTCCGCCCACGCGCACGCCTTCAAGCCGCCCACAAAAACGTAGACGGCGGCGACAATGCCGATGGCCCAGGCAAAGAACTCGACGTCCATCGGCATGCCCAGGAAGTAGTGGCCGCTAAAGAGGGTGGAGGCTGTTATCGCCCCCGAATAAATAACGCCCGTGACATTTACCGCGACCAAAACCACGACCATCATAACCGACATCACCGTTCTTGAAAACGTGTCGAACCTCTGCTCCAAAAACTGCGGCATCGTGTATATGCCGCACTTCAAAAATTTAGGCAGGAAGAAGAATGCGACAAACACCAGCGTTATTGCCGCCATCCACTCGTAGCTTGCTATCGCCAAGCCCGCAGGGCCCGCCGCGCTGCCGCTCATGCCGACGAACTGCTCGGTCGAAATGTTCGCGGCGATAAGCGAAAAGCCTATCAGCCACCACGAAAGCCCCCTTCCCGCAAGGAAGTAGCCTTCCGCGCTTTCCTTCTCTTTGCTTCTGCCCATGTAGAGCCCCACAAAGAGAACAACTGCAATGAAACCGATGAATATGGCGATATCGAGAGTGCTGAACAACATAGTTTATTTTCCTGTTTGGTTTTAATAAGCGGTATGGCATTAAAACAAAACATTTTTTATTTTTAATGTAAAGATTTTATTTGCGGTGTTTTAATATTTTGAAACGCGGTTTTATTTGACATATTGCGCCGCGTTTCTACAATAAAACGTACTTTTTACAATACTTGCTTATTATGAAAATACTGAAAATAATTGTGTCTTCAATGTTCGCGCTCGCCGCGGCGGAATTGTTTTCCGCGGAAGTTTTCGAGCGCGACTTTTCCCCGTCGGACGGCGTCGTTGCGCCTTGCGAAAAACCCTCGCGCGGCGAAATCTGCCTCAACGGCTACTGGGACTTGCAGCTTGCGCCGCTTCCCAAGGGATTTGTCCAGGGCGACGGAACGCCCCCCGAATTGCCCGAGCCTTCTCCCGACAAGTGGGAGAGCGTAAAAATAAAAATTCCGTCGCCGTGGAACGTCAACAAATGGGGCGGCGGCGAAAAAACGGGCGAGGGCACGAATATGCCCTACGCGCCGAGCTCCGTGTATTTCCCGAGCTACCCCGAGCACTGGATAGGCGCGCGGATGGGCTGGCTTAAAAAGGAGTTCGAGCTGCCCAAAGACTGGGCGGGCAAGCGCGTTTTTCTGCACTTCGACGCCGTCGCGGGGCACGCGCAAATTTTTGTGAATTCAAAGAAAGTCGGCGAGCACTTCGACTCTCACATCGGCTTTGAAGTCGACATAACAGACGCGCTTAAAAGCGGCAAAAACGAAATCCTTTTGGGCGTGCGCCACTCTAAGCTCTTCGACAAGCGCCACCCAAAGTACAGGATGAACGCAACCTATCCCGCGGGCTCGAACACCGACGACCTCGTCGGGATTTGGCAGGACGTCTTTTTGCTTGCGCGCCCCGAAGTTTACGTCGAGGACGTTTTTGTAAAGCCGCTGGTTTCAAAGGGCGTTTTGGAGCTTGAAATAACAGTCAAAAATTCGTCGAAAAAGAGTTTTGAAGGGGAGCTTTCAGCGGAAATAAAAGAGTGGATAAACGGCTCCGCGGCGGACTTGAAAAAATTAAACGCCGCGAATTTGGACGATGGCAAGCTCCTTGGCGCGCGCCTTGAAAGCGTCTTGAACGCGCCCGAGCCCAAGTGGTCTTTGGCAAAGCAGGCCGCCTTGAAAATCCCGCCGCGCAAGGTGAAAATCGCCGCGGGCAAGAGCGCGGTTTTCACGCTTTCCGTACGCCCCGAAAACGCGCTCAAATTCTGGAGCTGCGAAGAGCCCAATTTGTACGCCGCGCTCATAAGTTTGAAAAATTCCGCTGAGGGCGGCGACGTAAAATACGCGAGGTTCGGCTGGAGGGAGTTTACGATTTTGGGCTCCGACTTGCTTTTAAACGGCAAGAAAATCCAGGCGTTTGGCGACTTGCAGCACCCCTTCGGCCCCTACACGTGCTCGCGCAGGTTCGTCTGGGCGTGGTACCAGATGATAAAGTCGTTCGGCGGCAACGCCGTGCGCCCGCACGCGCAGCCGTGGCACAAATTCTACTACGAAATGGCGGACGAAATGGGGATTATGGTTCTTGCCGAGGGCGCGCTCTTCGGCTCGTCAATCCGCCCGAATTTGACAGAAGACATCACTTGGCAGCGCACCGAAGCGCAGATTGAGGGGCTTGTGAAACGCTACCGCAACAATCCTTCGGTTTTGGGCTGGAGCGTCGGCAACGAAATGTTTGCCATGAGCCTGCCGCATCTTCAGGTCAAAAATTACGAAAAATTCAGAAACGTTAAGTCCGAAAAAGACGTAAAGCCCGGGGACTTGCAGGCGTTTTTGCAGTACAAGGCGGATTTTGACGAGCTTCAAAAAGACAAAAAAGAGTGGGAACAGAAGCTTGCTTGCCTTGCCGAAGTCCCGCTAAAATTCGACCCGACGCGCCAGTTTATAACTATCGACGGCGACAGGGATTTGGACGGCAGCCTGCCCGTCTGGAGCAGGCACTTTGGCGACGGCGACGTGTCGGGGGCGGTGAACGAGGCGCAGAAAAATATGAATTTCAAAAAGCCCATGGTGGTTGGCGAATTCGGCGCGACCTACTACGGCAACCCGAGCCGCGTTTACAAATATTGGGGCGACGAAGTTTTCAAGTCTTACGCGGGCAGAAACAAGGCTCTTGCGGGCGACTTGTACAGAATGGTAAAAAATGTCGCCAAGCCGCAGCTTGCGTATTTTTCGCCTTCGGAGGTATGCTGGTTCGGCTTGGAGCACCTTCCGTACGGCTACAACGACTTCTCGCGCCTGCCTTCGCTCAAAGACGGCGTGTTCCCCTCAAAGCCCTACGTCGAGGGCAAGCCGGGCTACCAGTTCGAGCGCATTCCGCCTTACATATTTACGATGAATCCCGGCATCGACAAGATGCTGCCGTTCATGAGGCCGCTTGCGCACTACAAGGCGCTGAAGGCGGCGGTTTTGGGCGGAGAGTGCGAATATGAAAGCGTGGACATGCAGCCCATCCGCGAGCCGAAGGCGTTCGCGCACCCCGAGACTGTCGAGCCACTGCCGCCCGCAAAGTTTACTGAGGCGTATTTTGTCGGCGGGCAAAACGGCAAGCTTGCTTCAGCCCTCAAGCGGATGGGCGTCCGCCTTGATTTTGAGAATAAAAATCTCCCATTCGTGATTGTCGACGCCGAGAATTTGGACGCCGCTGGGGCGCGCGTTTTGAAGGAAATTTCCGCAAAAACTTTCGCGAAAAACCCGAACGCGGTTATGCTTTTTATGATAGCGGAAAACGATTTTTCGGCAGACGCCAAGGCGTTTTTGGGCGGCGGCATCGCGTCGGAAAAGCACGTCGGCACAGCCCTTGAAAGCCCGCAAAAATCGGAAATGGCAAAATATTTCAACCTGTTCGACCTGTATTTTTCCGAGCCGCAAAGCTCTGCCAATTTCGACGGACGCAAGATTTTCAAGCGGATTGTCTCGGGCAAATATTTGTCGAAGGCGAAGGTTGATTTAGTCCCGTCGAACATAGACTGGTCGTTGTTCGACGCCCCCGAAATGCGCAAGTGCGCGCAGGCGGTCTTGTACGAAAACCTGAAAAAGCCGCAGGGCGCGGCGTTTTTGCGCAAGGACTTCAAGAAGGGGAAAATCGCGGTTTCCTCGCTCAACTACAATTTGACCTCGAAGCAGCCGAGCCTTCTTTTCAAGAGCCTTCTGCGCATTTTGGGCTTGGCGACCCAAAAGGGCGAGGCGACTTCCGACAAGGCGGCGGCGCACGACCTTTTAATGGACGGGCCCATTGCCGATTAAATAGTTGTTGCAAAGTCTTAAAATTTTAGTAGGGTAATTTTTATATGAACGAAATATTTGCATTTTTAAACATCGGCAACACTGAGCTTATCATCATTTTGGTGATAATTCTGCTGCTGTTCGGCGCCAAAAAGCTCCCCGAGCTTGCGCGCGGGCTGGGCAAGTCCATGCAGGAATTCAAAAAGGCGTCGCGCGAGGTCGAGGACAATTTCCGCGACGCAATAAACGAGGACGAAGAGCGCAAGCCCGCCCCGAAGGTCGAAAGCAAAGAGGAAAAAGAGGAGCAGAAGTAGCCCGCTTTTTTCGCCAAAGATTTTCACGCGCAGGATTTTTCCCGCGCGTTTTTTTTGCCCGTTTTTTCGCCGCCTGCGAGTTTGTTCTTGTCTTTGAAATTTGCGCGCGCTATGCTTTCTTAAAAATTTTTGATTTATGAAAAAGTTATTGATTGTTTTTACCGCCCTTGCGTTTTCCTCCGCGCTTTCCGCATTCGATTTTTCTGTCGGCGAGCCTAAAAATACCCCGTTCGGCGGGGCCGAAGAATACGACGTTTACAAAAATTTGAACGTGAAATTCGGCGTCCCCTACAAGGTCGCCGACGAGCAGGTCTTGTGCTTTGACATTTGCTATCCCGAAATCGCCGCGCCCGCGGGCGGCTATCCGCTCATCGTTTATTTCCACGGCGGCGGCTGGTCGGGCGGCGAAAGGTTTTCGGGCTACGGCTTTTTCAACGACGAAATCCGCTACTACAATTCGCGCGGCATCGCGGTCGCAACAGCCAGCTACCGCTTCGCGCGCTGGCGGCACCCAAAGCGCGACATGTCCGCGTGCGTGGTCGACGCCATGGACGCCTTGCGCTACATCACAAAATATTCGCGCGCCCTCCAAATAAACCCCGAAAAAATCGGCGTTTACGGGCATTCCGCGGGC
>JAFXRX010000275.1 GCA_017526045.1 Opitutales bacterium | reverse complement strand
GATGCTAAAAGATGTTGAATAAAACAATAGAAAATTTCATCGGCTGCGACGCCGCTTTTGAGGAGGCCAAAATCGTCCTCTTCGGCGCGCCCTTCGACGGCACCGTCTCGTACCGCCCGGGGACGCGCTTTGCGCCGAAGGCAATCCGCGCGGAGTCGTACGGGCTTGAAACTTACAGCCCGTATCTCGACAAAGACCTTGCGGACATTTCCGTCTTCGACATGGGCGACTTGGATTTGTGCTTCGGCAACCCGCAAAGAGTTTTGGAAAAAATCGAGGAGACTGCCGCCGAAATTTTGTCGGCGAATAAAATTCCGTTCATGGTCGGCGGCGAGCATTTGGTTACCCTTGGCGCGTTCAGGGCGGCGGCAAAAAAATTCCCCGAAATCCGCATAATCCACTTCGACGCCCACACCGATTTGCGCGACGGCTATTTGGGCGAAAAGCTTTCGCACGCCTCGGTAATCCGCCGCTGCCACGAAATTATAGGCGACGGCAAAATCTTCCAGTACGGCATACGCTCGGGCGACCGCCCCGAATTCGAGTGGGCGAAGTCGCACGTTTTCATGAACAAATTCAATCTGCAAAATCTCGACGTCGCAGTCGACGGCTGCAAGGATTTGCCTGTGTATCTTACGCTCGACTTGGACGTGCTCGACCCTTCGATTTTCCCGGGGACGGGAACTCCCGAGGCGGGCGGGGCAGGCTTCGACGAGCTGCGGGAGGCTTTGATGTTTGTAATGCAGAACTCAAACATAGTGGCATGCGACGTCAACGAGCTTTCGCCGCACTACGACCCCAGCGGAGTTTCGACCGCAGTCGCGGGCAAGATAATTAGGGAAATGCTGCTTAGTCTTTAATCTGAAAAACAAAGGGTAAAAAAATGGGAAAAGCATTGATAATAGGCTGCGGCGCGGTGGCGTCGGTCGCCATTCACAAATGTTGCCAAAATAGCGGCGTCTTTGACGAAATCTGCATTGCAAGCCGCACCAAAAGCAAGTGCGACGCCTTGAAGGCGAAGCTCGAAGGCAAGACCAAAACAAAAATAAAAACCGCCAAAGTCGACGCCGACAATGTCGAAGAGCTCATATCTCTCATAAACGATTTCAAGCCCGACCTCGTCATGAATTTGGCGTTGCCGTACCAGGATTTGACGATTATGGACGCGTGCCTTGCCACCAAGACAAACTATATGGACACCGCCAACTACGAGCCGCTTGACACCGCGAAATTCGAGTACAAGTGGCAGTGGGCGTACCGCAAGCGTTTCGAGGAGGCGGGCATAACCGCGCTATTGGGCAGCGGCTTCGACCCGGGCGTAACGGGAGTTTTTTCAGCCTACGCGCAAAAGCACCACTTCGACGAAATCGAATTTATCGACATTCTCGACTGCAACGCGGGCGACCACGGCTATCCGTTCGCGACGAACTTCAACCCCGAAATCAACATCCGCGAAGTTTCCGCAAAGGGCAGCTATTGGCAGGACGGCAAGTGGGTTGAAACCGAGCCCATGGAAATCAAGAGAGTTTACAACTTCCCCGAAATCGGCGAAAAGGACATGTATTTGCTCCACCACGAGGAGCTCGAATCTCTTGCGCTCAACATCAAGAGCATAAAGCGCATCAGGTTTTTCATGACGTTCGGGCAGAGCTATCTGACCCACTTAAAATGCCTTGAAAACGTCGGCATGACTTCAATCGAGCCGATAGACTTCGAGGGCAAGAAAATTGTGCCGCTGCAATTCTTGAAGGCGGTTTTGCCAGACCCCGCCTCGCTCGGGCCCCGCACGAAGGGCAAGACGAACATCGGCTGCATTTTTATCGGCAAAAAAGACGGCAAGCAAAAAACCTATTACGTTTACAACGTCTGCACGCACGAGGAGTGCTTTGCGGAAGTGGGCTCGCAGGCGGTCGCCTACACAACGGGCGTCCCCGCGATGATTGGCGCGATGATGCTTATAACAAAAACTTGGAACAAGCCCGGCGTGCACAACATCGAGGAATTCGACCCCGATCCGTTTATGGACGCGCTCAACAAATGGGGCTTGCCCTGGCAGGAAAGCTTCAACCCCGCGCTTGTCGACTGATTATGAAATTCGCCGAATTGCCAACGCCCTGCTTCGTCGTCGACGAAAGTTTGCTCGAAAAAAATCTGCAAATTTTAAAAGGCGTGCGCGAGCGCGCGGGCTGCAAAATTCTGCTTGCGCAAAAGGCGTTTTCGGCGTTCGCGCTCTATCCGCTAATCTCGCGCTACCTCGACGGCGCGACGGCCAGCGGGCTCTTCGAGGCGAGGCTTGGCAGGGAGCATTTCCGCGGCGAAAACCACGTATTCTGCGCGGCGTACAAAGACGGGGAATTCGACGAAATCGCCTCGATTTGCGGGCACGTCGTTTTCAATTCCCTCGGGCAGCTTAGGAAGTTCAAGGGCAGGGCGCTTGCGCGCGGCGCGCAAGTGGGGCTGCGCGTAAACCCGCAGTTTTCCACGCAGCAGGGGCACGCGATTTACGACCCCTGCGCCCCGGGCTCGCGCCTGGGTGTGGTTGCCGAAAACTTGCGCGCGGACGATTTGCAGGGCGTAAGCGGGCTGCACTTCCACACCCTCTGCCAGCAAAATTCCGACGACCTCGAAAAAACTCTCGAAGCCGTCGTAGAAAAATTCGGCAAATATTTTCCGCAAATCAAGTGGATAAATTTCGGCGGCGGCCACCACATAACGCGCGAAGATTACGACATAGAGCGCCTCGTGCGCTGCGTAAAAAACATCCGCGAAAAATTTAATTTGGAAGTCTATCTCGAGCCCGGCGAGGCCGTCGCGTTGAACGCGGGCTTTTTGAAGGCGAAGGTTTTGGACATTGTCTCAAATGAAATCGACATCGCCCTCTTGGACGCCTCCGCCGCCTGCCACATGCCCGACGTTCTCGAAATGCCTTACCGCCCGCCGCTTTTAAATTCGGGCAACCCGGGCGAAAAGCCTTTCAATTACAGGCTCGCGGGCGCAACCTGCCTTGCGGGAGACGTCATCGGCGACTATTCTTTCGACACGAAATTAAACATCGGCGACGAGCTTGTGTTTGCCGACATGGCGATTTATTCGATGGTGAAAACAAACACTTTTAACGGCATGCCGCTGCCGTCAATCGCCGTAAAAAAAATCGGCGGCGACTGCGAAATCATAAAAACTTTCGGTTATTCCGACTTCAAAAACAGGCTCTCTTAAACGCGCGTTCCAAAAGCCGCCCGAGCCCGAAAACCCTTGACAATCAAAAGAAAAAATTGAAGATTTTTGATTGAATTGTTGCAATGCGGTTGCCGCAAATCCTTTGCTGCTGCTGTTTTATTTGACATTTTAATATTTATTATAAAATATTATTTCAAAATATGGGGAATTTAAAAGTATGTTAAAGCGCGACGGCGAGTTTATGCTTTTGGGTCTGGACGCGCGCCAAAATTCGTACAGGGGCGTGCTGATGTTTTTGTGCGTTTACATAGGCGCGTGCCTGCTTGCGGCGTGCTTCACCGCGCCGAGCCGCTGGCTTGTGGAGTGGGTGAATTCCTCGAGCCCGAGCGGGCTTTCGGAATATCTGATGCGCAAGAAGCTGCACGTGTATTTCAACCGCTTGTGCTACTTTTTTATAATACTTGGGCTGCCCTACATAATGGGCAAGCTGCGGCTTTTTTCGTTCGCGAATTTGGGGCTTAAAATCGAAAGGGACTCGCTGCGCGTGTACGGAAAATG
>JAFXRX010000274.1 GCA_017526045.1 Opitutales bacterium | reverse complement strand
GGCACGAGCTCGCGGGCGAGGGCTTTGCCAAAGGGCAGACGGGCTCTTCGGCAATGCCGCACAAAATGAACTCGCGCAGCTGCGAGCGCCTCAACGGCTTCCAGGTAATTTTGCGCGGCTTTATGGAAATGGCGGCGTCCCTTGCGGGCGACCAGTGGAACGAAGGCGACGTCTCGTGCTCTGTCGTGCGCCGCGTGATGCTGCCGGGGACTTTCTTTGCAATCGACGGGCTTTTTGAAACGTTTTTGACAATCTCGCGCCAGATGGAAATCAACGAGCCCGTAATCGACGCGGAAAAGGAAAAGTACATGCCATTTTTGCTGACCACAACCGTAATGATGCAGGCTGTAAAAAACGGAATCGGCCGCGAAGACGCCCACGAAGTCATAAAAGAGCACGCCGTCGCCACCCTGCGCGACCTGCGCTCGGGCAAAATCATAAAAAACGACCTCTTGGAACGCCTCGCAAACGACTCCCGCATGCCGCTTGATTTGCCCGCTCTTGAAAAAATCCTCGCAAACGGCAAAAACGAAACGGGCATGGCTCAGGCGCAGGCTCTCGACTTTGCAAAACGCGCCCAGGCTTGGGCTGAAAAATACCCGCAGGCACAAAGCTACGCGCCCGCGCCGATTTTGTAAGAAAAAAAATGTTCGAGCTTCTGAAAACCGACGGAGGGGCGCGAAGGGGAAGGCTTTGCACCCCGCACGGCAAAATCGAAACGCCGATTTTTATGCCCGTTGGCACGCAGGCAACGGTCAAAGGGCTCTCTCCTTGGCAAATCGAAGAAACGGGCGCGCAAATAATCCTTTCAAACACCTACCACTTGAATATACGCCCGGGCTCCAAGCTCATCGAAAAATTCGGCGGGCTGCACGGCTTTATGAAGTGGGAAAAGCCCATTTTGACCGACAGCGGCGGATTTCAGGCGTTCTCGCTCTCGTCGCTTCGCAAAATTTCCGAAGAGGGGATTGAATTTAAATCGCACCTCGACGGGGCAAAGCTGTTTTTGTCGCCCGAGGGCTGCATGCAAATCCAGCGCGAATTAAACAGCGACATCCGCATGGTCTTGGACGAGTGCATCCCCTACCCATGCGAAAAGCGCGCCTGCCAAAAGTCGGTCGAGCGCACCCTGCGCTGGGCAAAACGCTGCAAAAAATGCCACGACGCTTTCGCCGACAAAAACCTGACTTTCGGCATAATCCAGGGCGGGATATACCCCGACATCCGCGAAATGTGCGCAAAAGAGCTTGCCGATATGGACTTCCCGGGCTACGCCATAGGCGGCGTAAGCGTCGGCGAGCCCGAAGAGGAAATGCTAAAACAAGTGGAAGCCTCAACAAAATTTCTGCCCGACCAAAAGCCGCGCTACGTAATGGGAGTGGGCACGCCCGTCCAGCTTTTAAAAATGATTGCGCTTGGAGCCGACATGTTCGACTGCGTCATGCCCACGCGCCTTGCGCGCCACGCAAACGCGTTCACCTCGCGCGGCATAATAAATCTGAAAAATTCGCGCTTTAAAGAGGACGCGGAGCCGCTGGATTGTTCAATACAAAGCCCCGCCTCAAAATTTTCGCGCGCCTACATAAGGCACTTGATGGTTTCAGGCGAAACGCTCGGCGGCACCCTGCTTTCAATCCACAATATCTCGTTCTTTTTGGACTTGATGAAACAGGCGCGGGAGCATATCGAAGCGGGCGACTTTTTGGCATGGTCGCAAAGCTGGATTGAAAGATACCAAAGCGGCGAAAAATAAAAACCCGCAAAAAAAGCCCGCCGCAAAACCGCGGAAGGCTTTTTTTTGCGCCGCTTAAAAAACTACGCAAGAGCCGCCAAAGCCTCGTCTTGGGAGGCGTAAATGTCGAAAAACGTTTCGAGCCCCGAAATCTTAAAGACCTCCGCGACGTTCGAATTTAAAGACGACAGG
>JAFXRX010000273.1 GCA_017526045.1 Opitutales bacterium | reverse complement strand
CGCTTTTTGAGAACCTTGATGTCGGAGACGTTGACGTTGAAATATTTTGAAAGGTCTATCGAGTTGGCGTTGGCGTATTCGCCCAAAGCCGTGAAGAGCGAAGACGACTTGTTCGGGTCTTTCTTGTAGTTGACAGGATCCACCCTCTTCTTCGCCTCGGCGAGGACTTTTGCGAACTCGTCCTTGTTCTGCGTGGCGCGGCTTTCGATGTACTGCTCGAACGGCGTGTCCGTAAACGGTGTCATTGCGGTTACAGCCCACGCCAAAACGATGGCGGTCAGAACCAGCTTCCAAATAATTCTGCCTTTCATAAAAAACTACTTTTGGATTTCTTCGGGTTTCGATTCTTCGGGCATTGCGCCGTCCTTTACAACGTCGTTTGTGGCGGCGTCGACCCTCGCGTAAACGGCGTCCTTGCGGACTTCGATTTTTACGGAGTCCGCGATTTTTACGGTGAAAGTTTTGTCGGTCTTGTTTGTGATTTTGCCGTAGATGCCGCCGATTGTGACGATTTCGTCGCCCGCCTTAAGCCCGTTTAGCATTTGCTCGTGCTGCTTCTGGCGCTTCCTTTGCGGGGCAATCATAAAGAAATACATCGCGCCCAAAAAGAGCAGCATGATGATGAGCATGTTCGAGCCGCCGCCCTGCGCGGCCTGTTCCTGAGTTGCGCCCTGCGCGGCGTCCGCTGCCTGGGCAAGAATTGCGTATATTGTGTTCATAAATTCCAAAAATTTAAGCTTCTAAAAAATTAAAAAAATAATTCCCGAAATTTAATCTTAAAGGGGGGAGGCTTTGCAAGCAAAAAGCTTTATAATTTCGGCTAAAATGCGATTTTTTGCAAAAACTACTCCAAGGGCAGCAGGCGGACTTTCGCCCCCGCCAAGTCGCCGTCGGTAAAATCGAAATTTTTGTCCGACAAAACGGCGCGGACAATTTCGGAATTTTCGCCAATCATGTTCGCGGAAATTTTTAAAGACGCCTTCTTGGGGGAATTGCGCTTGTACGAAACCGACGCCTTCGAGGAAAATTCGCCGCACGCCAAAATTCCCGCGCCCGCGCTTGACATTTCAAGAGCGTAAACATTTTGCCCGAATTCGATTTCAAGCGCCCTGCCCTTCAGCGACGCGGGCGCGGGGCATTGGCTTATCTGCAAAGTTTGCGGCTCTGAATATGCCGCGCCGCCATCGTTATAAACTTTGCAGCGGAAAGTCTTGCCGCCAAATTCGCCCGCAGTCGGCTTTGAAATTTTCAGCGCAGAGCCGGTAGCTTTTTTTACGTCGGACCAATCGCCGCCCTCCAAAACCTGCCACTGGAATTTTATTTTGTAGCCCGAGGCGAGCGCGTTCAAAGAGATGTCGAACTCCTCGAACAATTCGCTTGGCAAAACTTCCTCTTTGTTTTGCAAAATTTTTACGCCCGAAATTTTTGCCGCCTCAAGGACTGCAAATTTTACGCCGCCTGAAAAGACTTCGCCTCCGCCGTTGTAAATTTTGCAGCGGTACTTTCTGCCGTCCAATTCGAGATTGGCGTTTTGCGGAATAAAAGTCTGCGACGTCGCGCCCTCGATGTCGCGCCATACCCAAACCAATTTGCCGTTTGCGTTCGCAACCCGGACGTATTCCTGCCATTGGTAGCGCGCATCGTATCCGCTCGCGGCGGCGTAAAAGCCCGCGTTTTCGCCGCCCTCGAAAACTGTCAAAGACTTGGGCTTTTCGGTAATTTTGACGTTTTCGCGCACAGTTAAAAGAGCCTCGCTTGTGTAAACCGCCTCGCCGTTTTTTTCATTTTGGATTTTGCAGCGGTACTTGAAGCCGTCGTTTTTAAGGGTTGCAGAAACTTTCAAAACGTCCTTTGAAGAGCCCGCGTTAACCCAGCCGCCGCCCTTGTCGACCTGCCAAGCGTAGATGAGCTTTTTGCCGTTTACATCGTATGCCGACACTTTGAATTCGCACTTTTGCTTTTCGAAAACTTCCGCGCTTTCGGGCTGGCTTTCTATTTTTATGTCGCTTAAATCTTCGGGCGAGGGCTGCGCCTGCCCTGCGGCGAACAAGAGCGAATTTTCAACATCCCCGCCCGCCGAAACCGATATTGCGCTGTAAAAATGCACTCCGCGGTTTTCGGAATTTATAATCCACTGCGGCTTGCGAAAAAGCAGATATTTTGTCTGCGCCGAAACCTTGCCCGAATTTCCGTCCAAAACCAAAAGCGCAAACGCCTCGCCGCCGCCCAAAAATTCGTTGCCCTCAAGCTCGATGTCGGCCGAGGCGCAGCACGCGCCCTGCGAATTGCAATGCCCCTGCGCCACGACGAGCGCGCCGTTTAAAACTTCGCCGGATTTGAGCTCGTCGCCCGAAACGAGGGAAAAATCCTCGAAATTCCCGCCGCCCAAATCCGCGAGCAAAAACACCGCGGAATTTTCGAGCGGCTTTGCGCTTTCATTGCACACCCTGCCCGCGTCCACAAACATTTTGAATTCGGCGAGCGCGCAAGCCGAAAATAAAACCGAAAAAATTATGCCGAAAATCTTTTTCACCATGCGCCTTTCATTTCGCGTATTCGGGGACGATTTCCGCGCGCTTTTGGGAATGGGGGCTTAGAGCCGAAAGCCTGAAAACCAACGCCTCCCCCGCCTCCAAAACGTCGCCGCCTGCGGGAGCGGGATTTTTAAATTCGGCGTCGGTTCTGTACCAAGTGCCGCTGTAAAAATAGATTTTTTCAGGCTTCGGATTTTCGGCGGAATTTGATTTTGCAAAGGCCATAACAAAGTCTCCCGCCTCGGGGTTTTGCAAAGAGTTTTCCGCCATAATCGAATTTTCGATTAGAGGATTGAGCGCGGTTATCGGCAGCGCCGTCAAAGTCGGCGCGGCGTAAAAATTGTCCTGCGCGGCCTCCCCAAGATTTTTGAAAACGAGCGATTTTGGGAGCTTGAAAACTTCGCCGCACAAAACCATTTCAAAATTTTCGGGCGTGCGGACAATCAAAAAACAGTCGGGCTCCAAAATTTCGCCGCCGCAATCAGCCAAAGAGGGGTCGCCCTTCAAAACCCACCTGCCGCCGCCCGCGTCTTTGCGGAAGTAAAAGACAGACGAGGGCGCGCGGTTTATCCCCTCGGGAATTCGCATTTCGCCGCCAAAATCGAAATACGAAAACTTGAATACATATGCGCATTCCGTCCCCGATATTTCGCCCTCGGATTTTTTAAGCCCCGCGCCTTCGGGAAGAAGAGTGTCGAGCGTCCAGAAGGGAATTATTTTAAATTCGTCGCCCGCGGAAATTTTTGCGGCGTCCGTTTCGGAAATATCCAATTCCAAGCTCAAAAGCGAATTTGCGCAAATTTTAAACCACGCGCCTTTCAGCCCGCCCGAAACAAATTTTACATAGTGCTTTTTTGCGAAGCAATCCGCGCTTGCGCCCGACAAGTCCGCGAAGATTTCGCCGCCCTCCGCGCTTTTTACAATGCCCGAAAATACAATTTGCCTCGCCGCGGGGACAGTCAAAAACGCGTCCCCTTGCGACGCCGAAAAATTGTAGGCGGCGCAAATCGGGCTGTAATATGTCTGCGCAAAAGAGAGCTGCAAAAGCAGAGCAAGCGGCAGGATTATTTTTTTTACAAGGCGCATTTTTTTAATTACGGAACAATTAAAGCCGCAAAAATCAAATTGCGCAAATAAAAAAGCGCGGCAAAACAGCCGCCGCGCTACATAAACATATTGCGGATTTTTTTAAGCTGCACTTCGTATCCCTTCGGCGCGGGGGCTTCGATTTCCACTTTTTCGCCGCCGAGCGGAAACGATATTTTTTTAAGATGGAGGGCGATATTGTCGTAAATCGGGGCGGTCTCCTCGCCCTTGTACTGCCCGCGCTTTAGGCGCGACAAAAATATTTTGCGCACGCGCACGTAAGTGTCGTCGCCGACCATTCTAAGCCCCGACTCCGCGGCGTGTATGCGTATTTGGTGCCAGCGCAAAAAATTCGTTTTCGCCGACCACAGCTGCCAGTCGCCCAAGTCCTCTTTCAACGCGAACTCCGTTCTGCACTTCTTGCCGAAGCGGTGCGAGACTATCGCGCGGGGCTTGCTTTCGTGGCGCAAAAGCGGCAGCTCGCAAACTTCCTCCACCCTGCCGTATGGCCGCTCGCTCAAAAATTCGAACTCGAATTCAATCAGCCCCGAGCCGAAAACGTTGCGCAAATTCGCGGCAAAATCCTTGTTTGAGGCAAGCAGCGCCGCGCCCGAGATTTCGGGGTCGAGAACGTAAACGCAGTAAGGCGTTTCAAGCCCGAGCCTTTCAAACTCCGCCTTGCCCTGCTGCGCCTTTATACCCGCGATGATAGTCGGCGGATTTTGAGCAATCCCGTCGGCTTCGAGATACATTCCAGCGGGCTTGTTCAGCGCGACGTACCCGCCGCGCTTGAAATCGAGCACGTCTATTCTCAGGGGCTTTTCGGACAAAATCCCCTGCGGGAAACCCAGTTTTTCGGAGCAAGCCATTCAGATAAAAAAACGCCACAGGCTTTACGCAAGTGGCGCAAAATTAAATCGTCAAGCCGATTACTTCGCGGCGTTGGCGGCCTTGGCAACCCTGCTCTTGATGCGGGCGGCCTTGTTTGCGTGCACTACGCCGCTTTTGACAGCCTTGTCGACAGCCGACGCCAACTTCGCGCCGCTTGCCTTGATTGCTTCCGCGCCTTCCGCCTTTGCGGCCGCCTTGGATAAAGTCTTGATGCGGCTGCGCACAGTGCGGTTGCGTTCCGTGCGGGCAGCAGTTTTACGAATGTCTTTTTGTGATGATTTCTTGTTTGCCATCTTGTTTTATAAATGTATTAAAAATATGAACATATTTGCGCCAAAAGAGAACTTGTCAACGCAATTTTTGGCATTTTTTTGATAAAAATGGCTTTGACTAAAAAATTTTTTAATCTTTGCTCTTTTTTATGGAGAAAATCAAGTGCCTGATAACCGCGGGGGCGACGCGCGAATTTTTCGACCCCGTGCGCTTCATAAGCAACCCATCGACGGGCAAAATGGGAATTTCCATCGCAAAAGCCTGCCGCGACTTGGGCTGGCAGACGACCCTGGTTTTGGGAGCCGTCCAAGCCCCCGCGCCCGAGGGGGTGGAAGCCGTTTGGGCAGTCAGCGCCGACGACATGCTGCGCGAAACCTCCAAAAGATTTGATGATACAGACATCCTAATCATGACCGCGGCTGTTTCGGACATGCGCCCGAAAAAAAAATTCAGCCATAAAGTCAAAAAGGAAGACTTGAATATGGCAGTCGAATTCGAGCCTACCCCCGACATTTTAAAAACGCTTTCCGCCCGCAAAAAAAGCCAGATTTTAATAGGCTTTGCCGCCGAGACAAACGACGTAATTTCATACGCAAAAAAGAAGCTCGGCCAAAAAAATCTCGACGCAATCGCGGCCAACAACGTCTCAAAGCCCGACGCGGGATTTGCCTCCGACTTCAACGAAATTTCACTGATTTTTAAAGGCGGCGAAATTCTAAATTTGGGGCGCGGAACGAAGGACGAGCTTGCAAAAAATCTGGCAAAAATACTGCAAAAACGCTTCTTTTAAGCTATTTTTTTAGAATTTTTGCGGCAATTTCGCGCACTTTTTCGCGCATTTTTTCGGGGGCAAGCCCTGAAAAGTCGAATTGCAAAAACCCCGTTTTTTCGTGGAAAATGCGCATGGCTTTGCCGTCGAAATTCGCGCCGAAAGCCGCCTGGCAGCCCCCGCCGAGAGCCGCCAAAAATTCGCGCTCAAGCCCGACTGCAAGCGCAGTCTTTTGGTCGGAAAATTTCCCGAAAAATTCGGCGTCATCCGCGCGGCACTCGATTGCGATTACGCCCTGCCCCGCCGCGGGAACGAATTTTGAAACGTCGAGCCTTTCGAACGAAAGCCCCTCGAAATCTTTTATGCAAAGCCTGTCGAGCCCCGCGGCGGAGAGCATTGTCGCCTCCGCAAGCCCCTCGCGGATTTTCAAGAGGCGCGTTTCGACGTTGCCGCGGATTTGCGCCCACTGCGCGTCCGGGAAAAATTTTTTGAGCTGCGCCCTTCTGCGCGGGCTTGCGGTTGCGATAGTTTTTATTTCCGCGCCCGTTCTGCGGATTAAAACGTCGCGGCAGTCGTCGCGCGGCAGAAACGCCGCAAGGCTCAAGCCCTCCGGGCAGGAGGTCGGCATATCCTTTGCGCTGTGCACTG
The DNA here is from genome assembly GCA_017526045.1 of Opitutales bacterium. Lineage (GTDB taxonomy): Bacteria > Verrucomicrobiota > Verrucomicrobiia > Opitutales > Intestinicryptomonadaceae > Intestinicryptomonas. Next base: position 2,614 of record JAFXRX010000273.1, on the reverse strand, counting down.
CAAAATCCGCCTCGCCGCTTAAAAGCGCGTCTTCGAGCTCCTTTGTGAAAAGCCCCTTGCCGCCCTCGCGCTCCAAAGACCATTCGAGCTTCTTGTCGCCCAAAGTTTTGAAGGGCAAAATCTCGAACCCGCAATTTTCAATCCTGCTTGAAAAATATTCGACGGCAATCTCGGCCTGCTTCATTGCAAGCGGGCTTGAGCGCGTGGCAACTTTGTAAATTTTTTTCATTTTTCTTTGCGAATATACGCAAAACGCGCGAACAGGCAAAGCTTTTTATCAAAAAAATCCGAACCAAATTGGTTCGGATTTCTTAAAAGCAATCAGGCGCAAATTACTTCTTTGCGGAAGATTTTTTTGCAGCCGCCTTCTTTGCGGGGGCTTTCTTCGCGGCGGAAGCCATTGCGTATGCCGCCTGCGCGCCTTTGATGTTGCGTTTCGGAACCCAGGGCATGAGGCTGCGGAGGCGTTCGCCCGTCTTTTCTATCTGGTGTTCTTCGCCTTCCTTCAAGAGCTTGTTGTAGTTCTTCAAGCCCGACTTGTATTCGTTCACCCATTCCTTGGTGAATTTGCCCGTCTGGATTTCCTTCAAGATCTGCTTCATGGCCTTCTTGGTATCCTTTGTGATTACGCGCGGGCCGCGGGTGATGTCGCCGTACTTTGCGGTTTCGGAAATGGAGAAGCGCATGCCCGAGATGCCCTTTTCTACGATGAGGTCGCAGATGAGCTTCAATTCGTGGCAGCATTCAAAGTAAGCCATTTCGGGCTTGTAGCCGGCTTCGACCAAAGTTTCAAAACCCGCCTTGATGAGCGCGCTTACGCCGCCGCAGAGGACAGCCTGCTCGCCGAAGAGGTCGGTTTCGGTTTCTTCCTTGAACGAAGTTTCGATTACGCCCGCGCGCGCGCCGCCGATGCCCTTTGCCCATGCAAGCGCGATTTTCTTTGCGGAGGAGCCGCCCTGGTATACGGCGATGAGGGCGGGAACGCCCTTGCCTTCGACGAACTGCGAGCGGACTTCGTGGCCCGGGCCCTTGGGGGCAACCATGATTACGTTTACGTCCTTGGGGGCTTTAATCATGCCGGAGTGGATTGCCAAGCCGTGAGTGAAAAGAAGAGTCTTGCCCTTCGAGAGGCTCGGTGCGATGTCGTTTTTATAGATGTCCGCCTGCTTCATGTCGGGGGCGGCAATCATGATGACGTCCGCCTTTTTTACCGCTTCGGAAGTCGGATAAACTTCAAAGCCCATGGCCTTTGCGACTTCTACGGACTTGCTCTTCGGGTAGAGCCCGATGATGACTTTGCAGCCGCTGTCCTTCAAGTTCAGGGCGTGCGCGTGCCCCTGTGAGCCGAAGCCGATAACGGCCAATGTTTTACCTTTAAAAACGCCCAAGTCGGCGTCTTTTTCTGTATATACTTTTGCAGGCATATTTTATATCCTTTTTATTGTTAGATTTATAGTTTAAAAATCAGTCGTCGCCGCGCGCCATCTTGCCGCGCTCGAGCGCGACGTTGCCAGTGCGCGCCATTTCGACGATGCCGAAAGGCTCTATCATATTCAAAAAAGCGAGAATTTTATTGGGGTTGCCCGTGCATTCGATTATGAGCGAGTCGGGCTCGACGTCGATTACCTTGCCCCTGAACAAATCCGCGATTTCGACGATGTTTGCGCGCGTTTGCGATGTAGCCTTAACCTTCACCATGACAAGCTCCCTTGCCACAAACGCCGCCGAGCTTGAAAAATCCTTCACCTCGATTACGTTCACGAGTTTTGAAAGCTGCTTTACACACTGGTCGACGCTGTGGTTGCCGTCTTTTACGGTAACCGTGATGCGGGAGAATTTGCCGCCCTCGACGGGGCCGACGTTCAAAGTTTCGATGTTAAAACCTCTGCCGCTGAACATTCCTGCGACCCTTGCGAGGACGCCGAACTTATTTTCTACCAAAGCGGAAATGGTGTGTTTCATAATTTAAATCAGTTTTATCAGAATAAATAAAGCAATCTAAATAATACCTCAAAATGCGCAGTGTCAAGCATCATTTTTTGTATTGGGCGCGCGGGCGCGCCGCAAAAAAAGAAAACTCCGCCATGGTTTTGGCGGAGTTTTGGCAAGAGTTTTTTTATTCAATCACAATTCGGCGGGGGTAATCCACTTGAAGGATACAATCTTGAACTTTCTGCCGAACTCGCTTTCGGGCGCGACTTTGTCGTCGCCGGAGCGCGAGGGCTCCGACGTGCGCTGGACCACCGCCTCGCAGTACGCCTTCGAGGTGTTGCCCATGAGGGCGTTCTTGCTTTCGCCGTAAGCCCTTACAACGAAGGTGTCGCCGCGCACCGTTATAAACGAGCCGATTTCGCTGAGCAAGTCGGCCTGGTTCAAGAAGCCGCGGGTGCCGCGCGTGCGGAAGGCGTGCGCGTTGATTTCGTTATGCGGAACTTGCAGGGCGGAATCCATATACTCCTGCTGGTCGTATTCGCGAATCTGTTCGCCGACGTCGCGCGGGTGCGAACGGCCTTTGTCGAAAGCGTCGTAAGCCGAAACGTGCTTGGCATACGAGCCGTGCGCGCCCTCATAGAGGTTGTCGCCCATGGGGAAGTATTTTTCCAGAGACTTGTCG
>JAFXRX010000272.1 GCA_017526045.1 Opitutales bacterium | reverse complement strand
TAATTTTCTTCTTCATCGGCTACTACTGTCCTGCCGAATGTGCCGATTTTAAATGTTTTCGGGACTTTTGCGTGCCAGCCCACGGGGTATTTCTTTTCTTTGTCGAAAACCATTCGAATTGACGGGAAATTCAGAACGTCGCTTTCAAGCACGGCGATTTTTGCGCCGTCGCGCTGGACTATGTATGGGAGCCCTGCGGCGAATTTCCTTGCCAAGTCCTCGACTTTCCAAGTCATAATTTCTTCCTCGAAGCACGCTTGGACTCCGCCGCAGCCGTGCACCCACGAAGTCGCCTGCGGGGGGACTTTCAGCTCGAACGTTTCGGATTTTACGATTAGCGGATTGTTGCCGCCTTTGCCTATGAAGCGGAAGACGAAGGCGTTGTCGTAGGCTCTTGCTATTAGAGAAAATTTGCCGAAGTCCAAAACGGCCTCCGTGCAATTGTCGCGGATTTTGCTCTTTATAAAAAGCGGGGCGTCCTCGGTTTTGTCGATGGTTGTTTGCTTTGAGGATTTGATTTTTGAATTTGCGCCCCAGTTTCCCTTGTCGGTCTGCATTGAGATTGCACAGTTTTCAAGCAGCGGCTTGCCTTCGAGAAAAACGCTGTAATTTAATTGCGCGCCGTCTTCGATTTTGGCGAGCAGCCCCCCGTTTGGCGATTTTATTTCCACTGTTTTTGCGCCCATAATTGCAGGGGCAAAAATTAAAAGAAACGCAGCAAAAAAAATATTTACCTTTTTCATAAAAGCCTCCTTTTTTTAACATAATTGCACATATAAAACACAATTTCAATTATAAAAATATTTTTGGCGGAAAAAATCTTTTATCCCGCCGCGCATGGGCGCAAAAAAGCCCGCATATAAAAATGCAGGCTCACAAAATATTTTTGGGGAGAGTATTAATAGTCCTGAATGGAAACCAAGCCCCAGAAGAGCTGCAGGCGGTCGCCGGAGGGAATTTCCATGCCGGCAGCGTCGTCGGTTGTGATGACTGCGCTCGTTGTGTCTGAAACGGCGAAGCAGGCAGGCTCAAAAGTGTATACGCCCCAAGCCGTAGATTTCTGGTGTGCTGTTGTTGTGTTTGATGTGCAGCCTGTCAAAGACAAAGCGGCAGCCGCAAACGCAATTAAAGATGTAAATTTAAGAATTTTCATAAGAACAAGCCTAATTGCTTTATTTTTAAAATCAATAAAAAAGTTAAAAAATTTTCAAAAATTTTATTTTCGCCGCCTTTTTTATTGTATTAGAAAAAACTTGCGCGGAAAAAAATCTCGGGCATAATGCCTTTTCAATTATCTTTTTATTATGAAACCTAAAAAAGTTGGTATCTTGACAGCCGGCGGGCTCGCCCCCTGCCTTTCAAGCGCGATAGGCGACCTAATTCAACGCTATTCGGAAATCGATCCGTCTATTGAAATCATCTGCTATCTGGGCGGCTACAAAGGCCTGCTTTTGGGGCAGAGCGTAAAAGTCGACACGAACATGAGGCTGAACGCGCATGTCTTGCTCAAATACGGCGGCTCGCCGATTGGCAATTCGCGCGTAAAGCTGACTAACGTAAAAGACTGCGTAAAGCGCGGCCTGGTCAAGGAAGGGCAGGACCCGCAGAAAGTTGCGGCAGACCAGCTCGTAAAGGACGGCGTCGACGTTCTGCACACAATCGGCGGCGACGACACCAACACCGCGGCGGCCGACCTTGCAAAATTCTTGAAGGAAAACAACTACGAGCTGACAGTCATCGGGCTTCCCAAGACAATCGACAACGACGTCTACCCGATTACCCAGAGCCTCGGCGCGTGGACTGCGGCGGAAGAGGGCGCAAAATATTTCTGGAACGTCGTAAGCGAGTCGACCGCAAACCCGCGCATGCTCATCATCCACGAAGTAATGGGCAGAAACTGCGGCTGGCTGACGGCAAAGACCGCGCACGAATACCGCAAAATGCTCGCGGCGGCGGAATGGCTGCCCTCGCTTGGCGTATCCAAAAAACGCCGCGACGTGCACGCGATTTTCATCCCCGAAATGGAAATCGACATTAAAAAAGAGGCGGCGCGCCTCAAAAAGATTATGGACGAAGAGGACTGCGTAAACATCTTCATCTCCGAGGGCGCGGGCGTTAAGACAATCGTCGCGGAAATGGAAGCGCGCGGCGAAATCGTGCCGCGCGACGCGTTCGGGC
>JAFXRX010000271.1 GCA_017526045.1 Opitutales bacterium | reverse complement strand
TCGCGGTAAATCACCTTCGAATAGTCGACGCCAAGAATTTCCATAGCCTGCTTTGTTTCGGCGCGGATTTCAGGCTTGTTGGGCTTCATGACCGGATTGTCGTCGCCAATCGAAGTCAAAATCGAAACAAAAACTTCGTCGCCCGAGGCGGCGTGCTTTGCCATGGTCGCGCCGACACCCAAAGTTTCGTCGTCGTTGTGAGGTGCAAGAACAAGAACTTTGCGCTTCATAAAAACTATCTCCAGTTGTCCTTGAGCCACTGCGGAGTGCGCACGTGGCGGATTAGCCCCTTAAAGCCCTTCGAGACGCCCGCCATAGTTTGGTCGGGGGTCGGCTCGCCGTGGAATACGACCATCTTCGCCTCGGGCGGCAAAATCGGATCCATAAAATAGCACAGCGGGAACGGGCGCATGCAGTTGTACTTGAAGCTCGGCATCCACTTTTTCGGCCAGAATTTCAGCTTGCCCGCCTTCGAAAGGACGTCAGTTACATACGCCTGCTCGTGGCGGTACTCCGCCTTCACCTTCTGCATGTTCGCCATGAAATAATCGTACAAATCGCGGTTTTTGCCGGCCTCATAGCGGTACACGCCCGTCTCGCCGACGCCGTGCTTTTTGGAGGGGCGCCAGTGCTCGATTACGTAAAATTCGCCGTCAATTAGAAAATAGTCGTCGATGTTCGAAACGATTACAGTGTCGAGGTCGAGAAACAAAATTCTGCCCGAGAGGCCGATGTCGTCGCGGAAACACGAGAGCTTGCGCCAGCCGCGCTCGCGGTCGGGCGGCAAATCCATTTCCGGCAGCGGACGCGCTTCAATGTTGGGGTCGAGGCCTTCGGTTTTGTCGGTAAAACAAACGAATTTGAAAGGCAGCGTGATGTTGCGCTGGCACATGTTGTACAGGCGGTTTACATACTCTGCGCCATACTTGTCGCCCCATTTCATGCAAATTACAGTGTACTCCGGCATATTTAAAAATCCTAATCTTTCAAATTTAATAAAATAAATATTGTTTATCAATAGCAACTAAACCAAGTCAAGCCAATAGTTGCCGCCTCCGAAAGTTAAACACAAACAATAGACGCAATCTTTGCCCGAAACACCGCCCGCGCCCTCGCCCGCGCAGCAGAACAGGTTGCGGAATGCACGCAGCATATGGGCAGCAAAGGCTGGCTCCGCGCAATGTCTTAGCGCCGAATTTACAAAATCGACATTCAAGCCTTAGGTCAGAGCGCGTGGAATTCATCGTCCATACGTTCCCCGACCTTTACGAAATCGTCAAAAAAGGCAAAGGCAGATACGTCGTTCTGAAAGAAAAACTACCAGAGGCAAAACAAGCCCTCGGCATCGAACCCGACGATGACGACGATCTGTTTTAGCAAATAGGGAAAATAGGCAAATAGATAAATAGGTGTGAGACCTGTCAGTCGGAGAGAAAATAGGCAAATAGGTAAATAGACAAATAGGAAAATAGATTGCAATACGCATTAAAACTTGAATTTTGTTTGACTTTCAAACCGACATCTGGTCTCATACCTTCTTTATCCCGCCCCTGTAGTTCAACGGATAGAACGGGCGTTCCTAAAGCGTAAAAAGGAGAGACTATGTTTTGCCCTACATGCGGAACCGAAGTCAACGACAACGCCGTAGTTTGCGTAAATTGCGGCTGCAAGCTTAAAAACGACGAACCCAAGAAATCCGACGAAATTGTATATATTTTGCTCGGCGTATTCCTCGGCGCGTTTGGCGCGCACAATTTTTACATCGGCAAAAACTCAAGGGCGGTTGTGCAGCTATTGCTAACGCTTTTGTCGTTCGGCATATTGTTGTTCTTTGTGCAGATTTGGGCGATTGTAGAAGTATGCATGAACGCCAAGAAAATCAACGGCTGAACTTTTTTAAACTGTCCTGCGCCGCACGCGTCTGTCGCGCCATGGCAACCCTGCTGTTTACTTCGTTTTTGCAAAAACTGCTAAATGCAAGTTTCCACAGATTCTGGGCATTTGCGCGGAAGCCTCTTATCGCGTGTTGTTCCCTTTAAAACAAGCCGACATAAAAAACAAACCCCGAAAAAATTTTTCCACCAACAACTCAACCCCAAAAAAAACAACCCAACAAAAAAATGAAAAAAATCCTCCCTATTATATTTTCGCTCTGCCTTTTGACCTTCGCATGCTCCAAATCCAAAAGCCGCCCCGCCGCAAACGTCCAAAACGCCGACTGCCCCGAGGCTAAAATCGAGGGCTACTGGACTCTCCCCGACCCCTCCTCGGGCAAGCCCGACAGCATTGTTTACGCCTACCAAAACGGCGGCCTGCGCTTCTGCCGAATGGTCGCAATCTATAACGACGCGGGCAAAATTACCGATACGCTCGCGAACTGCCAACAGCGCGCAAAAAAGATAAAAGGCAATCCCAAATTGTGCGAGTTCGACCTCGTCTGGAATTTGAAGTTCGACGCTGACGACAAAAAATATTCCGGCAAAATTACCGACCCCGACAGCGGCTCCACCTACGACTGCAACGTTTGGATCGACCCAAAAAACGACACCCTTACAATTCGCGGCAAAGTCCTCATCTTCGGCCAAAGCCTCGAGTGCAAACGCGCCGCAACTCTCCCCGACGGCGCGGAAGTAAAAACAAAAAACCTCGCCCCGCTCATCCCCTCAGAATAGCAATATCTTTATAAAAATTTTCTGCGCCCGCTCGGCCGCGTCCTTTTTGCAATAACCGCTAAACACAAAATTTCTGCGGTTTCCGGCATTTGCGCGCCCGACGTTTATTGCCAATGCGCTGCAACTTATTAACGCAGACAAAACAAGCCTGCAAGCGACAGGCTTTTAACCCGCTCGGAGGTCGCGCAATATCTCAACATAGGCGCAACTTTCATTGAGCGGCTCCGCAGGCAGGAAAAACTTCCAAGCTATCGGCTTTCGGGCAAATGCGTCAGCTGCAAAAAAAGCGGCTGCGTCGCCCTGCTTGATCACTGCTATATAGTCCGCCCCGCCAAAAGCGCAAATAGGCAAAAAGACTGTAATGCGCATTAAAGCTTGATTTTTGTTTGACTTTCAAACCGACATCTGGTCTCATGTTTTCTTTATCCCGCCCCTGTAGTTCAACGGATAGAACGGGCGTTTCCTAATCCCTGATATATTTTATCCATTTTTGTTTTTCCTTTGTTTTGTATTTTGTTCATTTTTAGTAGGTTGCAAAATCCAATGTTTGAAAATTCTTGCGTATTTTTACGCATTTTATAGGCGTTAAAACCTATCAAAATACACGTATTTTTACGCATTTTTGCAAAAAAATCCTTACCAATTTCTGACCATTTATTTTGACGGCATTTTAGGAGATTTTTCATTCACCAATCCTCCCGTAATTGCGCCTCCAATAAGCTATCGCGCTTTCAATGGAGCTGTATAATTTGCCGCCTGCGCGATCCGCGGAAGTGTCGTCAAGAATGCGCAATATGACTTCGTCATGCCCTAATTCTTCAAGCACCTTGGATAATTCCTGAACCTTGTAAAACTCGTTAATAAGCGACATTACCCACTTTCGCTTGCGGACAGAAAGCTTGAAAAATTCAAACTTGGCGGAACGCTCGTCGCCAAACATCTGAGCCCAAATTTTGCGGGAAATCTTCTGATGATTGTTGTACTTGTCGGAGGCAAAATATCCGTCCAGACGAACCTTCCGCAAGCGATAGTAAAAGTCGTTTCCCTGAACGATAACCCAAATCCCGACCGCCTTCATCGGCAACCCGAAAATCTCCGCCATTTCAGGGGTAATCTTGAATTTTTCAAACCCGTCAGTTGAAATCTTTGTCTTGCTTATCATCATACCTTTGTCCCTATGGTATCTATACTACCACACCAGACAAAAATACGCAACATTTTTATTTATTATTTTTAAATATGATAGCAATGAGCACTTTCTAAAGATATTGAATAATCCAAAAAAGATAGCGTATCACTCATCAAATTGCAATTCAGGAGCACTTAATCCTTCAAATATGTTTACCTTTAAAAGTGTTTCATCCGTTGATAAAATAAGCGTGGAATCTATATCTGGAGGCGGCGGAGTTGTTGTAGTTATTATATATTGGAAAGGAGGTTTTTCAAATGTTTTGGATAGATTTACCATAAATGATATAAAACTCCCGTAAATTCTGTCGTCTAAATCTGCTTCTTTAGGACTATCGTGGATAAGAAAAAGCGGATGCATTGAATTTTCATTTATTATTGAATATACTAGTGAAGATATATCAGCCAGAAGAACAGAAAGAACTCCCATCGCTTGGCCGAATAGAAAATTATTTCGCTTTATGGCAAAATTTATATTTCTTTCCTTGAACGAAACTGTTCCATTGCAAGATGAACCGATTAATATGTTTCTTGTTGAGAAATTAAATATACTTGCTAATATCTCTTTGTTATCTTCATGTATTAAAATAAGTGTTTTTAAGCGGTTTTTATTGTTTTCAAGGCTTGTATCAAGATTTTTTATTTCTTTTTGCAATTGAGTAAATTCTATATTCTCAGAAGGATTAACTATTTCTTTTGAATATTGCTTTAATTCATATATTATTTCGTTTATACGAGCCCAAAACAATTTTATTTGAGCTCTTTTTCCCGTAATTTCATGATCTTCCACCTCAAGCGATTGCTTCTCTGTTTGTATTATTTCAATACGCGAATCTAGATCTTTTATTTTATTTAATATATTCTTGTCGGTTTCGTTTAAATTTGAACGGAATTCATCAAAAGATTTATTGTTTAGGAACAAATAGAATATCGTTAATTGACAGCAACTTGCGCGATTTTTTCGCAGTGGTAAGGCAATCCCTTACCATTTCGCATTTTTGACAGGAAAGGATTTGGCATGAAGAACAGATCACCTTCCTTTCCAAAAAAAGTTGCAGAGAAAAACCGCGAGCGCTGGGTCGTTTACTATTTCGACACCGAAAAGCAAAAACGATGGGCGCGCAGGTTTTCAACCGAAGCCGAAGCCCTCGAATTTTTCCGCGAGAAAAATGTTTACGACGAAAAGCTCGGCGTCGAAGCCGACAGGATTTCGCCAAACGACAGGCGCGAATTGGTCGAGGCAAAGATGCTGCTCTCCCCCTTGCGGGTGTCGCTTACAAACGCCGTCCTCACCTACGTGAAGCTTACGAATGATTTGCAGTCGCTCGGAATCAGCCTAAGCCAAGCCATAGAGGAGTACAAATCGCTCGCAAAGCTAAAGGAACGCTCCGCAAGGTTGGACTTCGCCATAGACAAATACTGCTATACGCTCTTGAAAAAGGAGCTGTCGAGCGAATATGTAACGGGGGTCGAGCGCACTCTTGCCCGCTTCATGGGCGATTTCGGCAAGGAACGGATAGTCTCGCTCATAACTGGCAGGGAAATCTTCCAATGGCTCATAAACCTCAAAAAGCGCGAATACGACGACAGCGACACGCTGACAGTTGACGGACGCCCCATGAAGGTTTTCAAGGAGACGCAGAAAGACTTGGGGATTTACTCGAGAAACGAATACAGGCGCACGCTCTATTCCTTTTTCAAATTTTGCAAGATGCAGGACTGGCTCGACGTCAACCCCGTTGAGAAAGTGGAAAGCTGGCGAGCAAGGGGCAGAACGCCCCAAATATTCACGCCCGACGAGGTGCGAAAAATTCTAAACTCCACGCCGCCGCAAAGCGAAATCCGCGCATTTACAGCCATAGCCGCCTTTACAGGAATACGCAACGCCGAGCTAAAAAGGCTGACTTGGGACAAAATAAGGCTCGACGACCGAGAAATCATACTCGACAGCGAAATTACAAAAACGGCGTCGCGCAGAATCGTAAAGATTCCAGAAAACTTGGCGAAATGGCTCGAACCGTACGTCTGGGATCTCGGCACGAAGAAAAAGATTCTTACAAGGCGAAAAGTTCCAGTGCTAAAAAAGCTTCACGAGAGCCTCGGCAAAGGCAACTGGATAAAGAACGGACTGCGCCATTCAGCGGCAACCTACTACCTCGCTCTGACAAAGAACGCATACCTAACCGCCGAGCAAATGGGACACGCCGTAGATGTCCTAAAACAGCACTACAATGGCCTTGCCCGCGAAAAAGACGCCATAAAATACTTCGAGATTCTG